>JANPGL010000747.1:0-1716 GCA_031423915.1 Actinomycetes bacterium
TCGACGACCTGGCCGCCGACTGCGCCGAGGACGGCAAGTACGACTTCCTGTACTGCGCGGCTCCTCTGAAGGTCATCAACGGCACCGGCTCACCCGTCAACCCCGTCGTGATCAAGTAGCGCGCCATGGCCAGCACGTACGAGGCACGGCAGTGGCTGGCACGCTACGACGCGGGGATGCCCGCCGACATCGAGCCGGAGTTCGGCGATGCACTGTCGATGTTCCGGGCCGCGGTGGCCAGGCATCCCGACAGCCCGCTCATCCACTACTTCGACCGCACGCTGACCGTCGCCGAGGTGGATCGCCTGACCGACGCGCTCGCCGCCGGGTTGGTGGAGCTGGGCCTGGCTCCCGGTGAACGCGTCGCCGTCTACCTGCAGAACGTGCCGCAGTTCGTGCTGGCCATGATCGCCACCTGGAAAGCGGGCGGCACCATGGTGTCGATCAACCCGATGAACAAGGCGCGCGAGCTCGAGTACCTGCTGGCCGACTCGGGCGCCACGTTCCTGGTGACGCTGGAGTCGTTGTACGCCGATCCCGGCAGAGAGGTCGTGTCGTCGGGGCGCACCCAGGTCCGGGTGGTCCTCACCACGTGCGAGTCCGATCTGCTGGGCGGTGGACCCGTGCCGAGCGTCCTGGCCGGCGCGACCAAGGTACGGCACGAGGGCACGGTCGACCTGATGGAGCTGGCGGCAGCCCACGACGGTCGGTCGCCGGCCGTGCCCGCGTCGTTCGGGCCCGCCGACGTGGCGTTCCTGACCTACACCTCGGGAACGACCGGTCCGCCCAAGGGGGCCATGAACACGCACGCCAACGTGGTGTTCAACTCCCAGGCCTACCGGCAGTGGATGTCGTTGACGCCCGACGATGTGGTGCTCGGCGTGGCGCCGCTGTTCCACATCACGGGTCTCATCGCCGGCGTCACCGTCTGCCTGCTCACGCCCATGCCGCTCGTGCTCGGGTATCGCTTCGACCCGGCCACCGTGCTGGACCTGATCGAGCGGTACCGCCCGACCTTCACCGTCGGTGCCATCACGGTGTTCATCGCGTTGATGAACGACCCGAGCGCGCCCGAGCGGGACTTCTCGTCCCTGACGAAGGTGTACTCCGGTGGCGCTCCGATCGCTCCGTCCGTGGTCACCAACTTCGAGCGGCTGACGGGCGCCTACATCCACAACATCTACGGCCTCACCGAGACCACGTCGCCGTCGCACGGCGTGCCGATGAACGCCCGGGCACCCGTCGACCCGACGTCGGGTGCGCTTTCGGTCGGTGTACCGATGTTCAACACCGTCGTGCGCGTGATCGACGAGAACGGCGCCGACGTGGCTCCCGGCGAGATCGGCGAGTTCGTGACCAGCGGCCCGCAGGTGGTGAGTGGCTACTGGGGCAAGCCCGAGGAGACCGCGCACGCACTGCCGGGCGGTGCCCTTCACACCGGCGACGTCGGCTTCATGGACGCCGATGGCTGGTACTACGTGGTCGACCGCAAGAAGGACCAGATAAACGCCTCGGGGTACAAGGTGTGGCCGCGCGAGGTCGAGGACGTGCTCTACGAGCACCCTGCGGTGCGGGAGGCGGCGGTCATCGGGGTGCCCGACGAGTACCGCGGTGAGACGGTGAAGGCGTTCGTGAGCCTTCGTCCGGGCGCCCAGGTCGGCGACGCCGAGCTGATCGCGTTCTGCAAGGAGCGGATGGCGGCCTACAAGTACCCTC
>JANPGL010000748.1:0-4108 GCA_031423915.1 Actinomycetes bacterium
CAACGTGACGATGACGGTGGAGTTGGGGAAGCCGATCGCGATGGACGAGGGTTTGCGCTTCGCCATCCGTGAGGGTGGTCGTACCGTGGGCGCCGGCCGCGTCATCAAGATCATCAAGTAACCCGGATCTCGCCGAGCGCGATCCCGGTTCCGATGGCGGCCGCGGCCACCATCACGTACCTCCTGCGGTGCACCCATGTGGTGCGTCGCAGACCGTGGCTGGCAGCAGCTGGCCACCTGACCGCTCGGGGCGAAGCCCCGAATCCGTCCCGAAGGACTCCCGATGGCGAAGAACGAGAAGCGGGTCAAGATCACCCTGGAGTGCCAGGTGTGCAAGAACCGCAACTACATCACCACGAAGAACAAGATGAACGACCGTGAGCGCCTGGAGATGAAGAAGTACTGCAAGTACGACCGCGTCCACACGGCGCACAAGGAGACCCGCTGACCGATCGCGGTCCCGGCTACGCGCTGGGACGGGTCGACCGAGCCGCTGGTAGGCTCCGGCTGGTCTTTCAAAACCGAGGGCAGTAGCTCAACTGGCAGAGCAGCGGTCTCCAAAACCGCAGGTTGTGGGTTCGAGTCCCTCCTGCCCTGCTCCATCGTACGAATGGTGTGACGGATGTCGATCGAAGGAATGAGCCGCGAACAGCGGCGAATGCTGCGGAAGATGGGGGCGGTGAACGAGGCCGGCGCGCCCGTGCGCACCCCGCGTTCCACGGCCGTCGCCCGTCAGCAGGACACGCGGACCAGCCCGAACGAGTTCCTACGTGAGGTCCGCGGCGAGCTCCGCAAGGTGGCCTGGCCCACCAAGCAAGAGGTCAAGATCTACTCGATCGTCGTGCTCGTGACCGTCATCCTGTTCACCCTCCTCGTGTTCGGCCTCGATTCCGTGGCCGGCAAGAGCCTCCTCTGGTTGTTCGACAAGTGACCGACGTACACGACGATCAGCTCCCCGAGGCCGACGAGACCGCCGACGAGGCGGTCCCCTCGGCCGAGGAGCTCGAGACCCCCGAGGTCGCCGACGCCGCAGACGCGGCCCCCGACGAGGCCGACGACGAGGTCGAGGTCGAGGTCGAGGTCGAGGCGTACGCCCCGATCAGCCCGTACGACAAGCCGGGCCAGTGGTTCGTGGTCCACACGCAGTCGGGCTACGAGAAGAAGGTCAAGAGCAACCTCGAGGCCCGCACCTCGTCCATGAACATGGAGGAGAAGATCTTCGAGATCGTCATCCCCATGGAGGACGTCGTCGAGTTCAAGGGCGGCCGCAAGGTCACCGTCCAGAAGAAGGTCTTCCCCGGCTACCTGCTCGTCCGGTGCCGGATGGACGACGACTCCTGGTACGTCATCCGCAACACGCCTGGCGTCACCGGGTTCGTGGGCCAGGGCCGCCTCGGCCAGAAGCCCACCCCGCTCGCTCGGCGAGAGGTCGAGACGTTCCTCGCCGCCAAGGGCGACGGCGAGCCGGGTCTGCCCACCCGCACGAAGCCGAAGATGGAATACGACGTCGGCGAGAACGTGCGTGTGAAGGAAGGCCCGTTCGCCGACTTCACCGGCACCATCGCCGAGATCAACCCCGATCACATGAAGATGAAGGTGATCGTGAACATCTTCGGCCGGGAGACCCCGGTCGAGATGGACTTCGGCCAGGTCGCCAAGCTCTGACCGGGGGAGGGCAAGCCCTCCCCCGCCCGCAGTCCGAACAGGTTCGGAGCGCCGCCCACTGGCGCGCGTGCCGCTCCAACCGGCAGAATCATCAGTCGCTCGTTTCGCGTGAGAAGAGGAACCCCATGGCCAAGAAGAAGGTCACGGCCATCGTCAAGATCCAGATCCCCGCTGGGAAGGCCACGCCGGCCCCCCCGGTCGGTACCGCTCTGGGCCCGCACGGTGTCCCGATCATGGAGTTCGTGAAGCAGTACAACGCCGCGACCGAGGGCCAGGTCGGCACGGTCATCCCCGTCGAGATCACCGTCTTCGAGGACCGCAGCTTCACGTTCGTCCTGAAGACGCCGCCCACCCCCGTGCTGCTGCGCGAGAAGGCCGGCATCGCCAAGGGCTCGACCACGCCCGGCAAGGCGTCGGCGGGCACCATCAGCGAGACGGCCATCGAAGAGATCGCCAAGATCAAGATGCCCGACCTGAACGCCTACGACCTCGAGGCTGCCAAGGAGCAGGTCCGTGGTACGGCCCGCTCCATGGGCCTCCAGATCCAGTAGCACCCATCCACACCGCCGCGTCCGGAGCTCACCTCGCCCGGCCGGCCGAACCCCGAGGGAGCCTTCATGGCGCAGAACACCCCGAAGATCGAGAACAAGCACGGCAAGAAGTTCGTGGACGCCACCAAGCGCTACGACCGTGAGCAGCTGTTCACGGGCCTCGAGGCGCTGGAGCTCGTCAAGAGCCTGGCGCCGGCGAAGTTCGACGAGACCGTCGAGATCGCCGTCCGCCTCGGCGTCGACCCCCGCAAGGCCGACCAGATGGTGCGCGGCACCGTCGGTCTGCCCTCCGGTACCGGCAAGGACGTCCGCGTCGCCGTGTTCGCCGCCGGCGAGGCCGCCGAAGAGGCCCGCAAGGCCGGCGCCGACATCGTCGGCGTCGACGATCTGGCCGCCGACATCCAGGCCGGCAAGATGGACTTCGACGTCGCCATCGCCACGCCCGACCTCATGCCCCTCGTCGGCCGCCTCGGCCGCGTGCTCGGCCCCCGTGGTCTCATGCCGAACCCGAAGACGGGCACGGTGACCACCGACGTGGGCCGCGCCGTCACCGAGTTCAAGGGCGGCAAGGTCGAGTACCGCACCGATCGCTACGGCAACGTGCACGTGCCGATCGGCAAGGTCAGCTTCGAGATCGCCGCGCTGAGCGCCAACCTCTTCGCCGTGGTCGACGAGCTCCAGCGCGCCAAGCCCGCGGCCTCCAAGGGTCGCTACCTGCGCAAGATCTCGCTGAGCTCGACCATGGGCCCCGGCGTCAAGGTCGACACCAACCGCGTCCGCCCCGCCGAGGTCTGATCCCGCTCCGGATCCGCCGGCGGCTCCGACCGCTAGGCTGACCCGGTTCACAACCGAACACTGCTCGCCGAAGACCGCTGGTCCGTCAGGACAATGGGTGAAAGCCCTCCAGCGCAGGTGGACTCCACGAAGTGCCCTCTCGGGTGACGTCGCGGTGCCCGCTCCCCAGCGAGCCCGACGAACCCGAGAGGAGGTGAAACGATGGAGAACCCCAGGCCCGAGAAGGTGGCCGTGGTGGCAGAGGTGACCGAGAAGCTCACGGCGTCCGATGCTGCCCTGCTCACCGAATACCGAGGCATGAGCGTGAAGGCGATGTCCGAGCTCCGTCGGACGCTCAAGTCCGCCGGCGGCGAGTACAAGGTCTACAAGAACACGCTCATGCGATTCGCGGCGCACAACGCCGGCATCGAAGACTCCGACGGCATGCTCACCGGCTCCACGGCCATCGCGTTCGTGAAAGGCGATGTCGCCGCAGCAGCCAAGGCGCTGCGTGACTACGCCAAGATCAACCAGGCCCTGGTGATCAAAGGCGGCGTCCTCGCCGGCAAGGTCATCAGCGCCGAGGACGTGACCGCCCTGGCCGACCTGCCGCCCCGCGAGGTGGTGCTCAGCCAGATCGCCGGTCTCTTCCAGGCCCCGCTCAGCCAGATGGCTTCGCTGCTCGAAGCCGTGCCGCGCACGTTCGCGTACGGCATCCAGGCCCTCATCGACAAGAACGGCGGCGAGCCGGTGGCTGCCTGAGCCACCCGCCCGTCCGTTCCGCCGCAGCACCCACCCATTTCGTTTCCACCTTCGTAGGAGTTGAACACCATGGCCGTTTCCATCGACGAGATCCTCGATTCGATCTCGAGCATGACCGTGCTCGAGCTGGTCGAGCTGAAGAAGAAGTTCGAAGAGCGTTTCGACGTCACCGCGGCTGCGCCCGTGGCCGTCATGGCTGCCGGCGCTGGCGCCGCAGCCGCCCCCGAGGTCGAGGAGAAGGACGAGTTCGACGTCGTCCTCGTGTCGGCCGGCGAGAAGAAGATCCAGGTCATCAAGGTCGTGCGCGAGCTGACCAGCCTGGGCCTGAAGGAAGCCAAGGACCTCGTCGACGGCGC
>JANPGL010000749.1:0-5548 GCA_031423915.1 Actinomycetes bacterium
ACGACCGCCACGGGGTGAACGGCGGCGAGCCGCACGCCCCGTCGGCGACCGAGGTGGCGGCGTTCGTCGATATACTCGACGAGACCAACGGGGCGGAGCGGCGTCTCGCCGAGCTGTCCGCCTACGTGGCGTCGTTCGTCACCACCGATTCGACCGACGCCGACGCCCAAGCCCGGTCCTCGGAGATCGACGGCACTGCGGCCACCATCCGCCAGCTCGGCGCCCGCCTCACGGCGTGGGTGGCGACGCTCGGCGCCGAGGCCCTGATCGCCGCGGCGCCCGAGGCGGCCGACCACGCCGGGCCCCTGCGTCGGCTCGAGGTGCGTGCCGAGCACCAGATGGCACCCGAGGCCGAGTCGCTCTACGCGGAGCTGTCCGTCACCGGGTCGGGAGCGTGGTCGCGCCTCCACGGCGACGTGACGTCGCAGACCATCGTCGTCGTCGAGCTGCCCACGGGTCCCGAGTCGATGCCCATGACGGCCGTGCGCAACCTGGCCCAGGACCCCGACCCCCGACGACGCGAAGCCGGGTACCGCGCCGAGCTGGCGACCTGGCCGGGCCTGCGCGTGCCGCTCGCCGCCGCCATGAACGCCATCAAGGGCGAGGCGTGCATCGTCAACGCCCGGAGGGGATGGTCCGACCCGCTGGCGCCCTCGCTCTACGCCAACGCCGTGAGCCCCGCCACGTTCGCCGCCATGCAGGCCGCCGTCGACGGCGCGCTCGGGGACTTCCGCCGATGGATGCGTCGCAAGGCCGGGTTGCACGGGCGGCCCGGCGGCCTGCCCTGGTACGACCTGTTCGCGCCCTGCCCGGTAGCGGCCGACGCCGTGTCGTGGGCCCAGGGCGGCGACACGGTGCGACGCGCCTTCGGTGCCTACTCCCCCGCACTGGCCAGCTTGGCCGATCGGGCGCTGCGCGAGTCGTGGATCGACGCCCCGCCCCGGCCGGGCAAGCGCGGCGGTGCGTTCTGCATGCCGTTCGTGGGCGACCGCTCGCTCGTGCTGCTCAACTGGGCCGGTTCCGCCGACTCCGTGCAGACGCTGGCCCACGAGCTGGGCCACGCCTACCACAACACCCAGCTGGCCCATCGCACCCCGCTGCAGCGCCGGCTGCCGATGGCGCTGGCAGAGACGGCGAGCATCTTCTGCGAGACGCTGGTCACCGAGGCGGGGCTGGCCGAGGCGAAGGGTATAGCCCGCCTGGCGCTGCTCGACACCGACCTCGTCGGCGTCACCCAAGTGGTGGTCGACATCCGGTCGCGCCTGCTGTTCGAGCAGCGGGTGTTCGCCCGGCGCGCCCAGAGGTCGCTCTCGCCCGCCGAACTGTGCGACCTGATGGTCGAGGCGCAGCGCGAGGCCTACGGCGACGGCCTGGCCGAGGACACGGTGCACCCCTACATGTGGGCGGTGAAGCCGCACTACTACTCGAGCCACTTCTACAACTGGCCGTACACGTTCGGCCTGTTGTTCGGCCTCGGACTGTTCGCCCGCTACCGCCACGACCCCGAGCGCTTCCGGGCGGGCTACGACGACGTGTTGTCGCGCGCCGGCATGGCCACGGCCGAGGAGCTGGGCGCCGACTTCGGCGTCGACGTCACCGACGGCGAGTTCTGGACCGCCAGCCTCGACACGATCCGGGCCCGCATGGCCGACTACGACGCGCTGGTAGCGGCGGGCCACGGCGACGCGCCGTCCGCTCGATAGCCTGCACCACGTGACCACCACGCTCTACGACCTGACGCGCGCCGAGCTGGCCGACGCGCTCGTGGGCGAGCCTGCCTACCGGGTCACCCAGCTGTGGGAGGGCCTCTACACGCAGCTGGCCGAGCCCGCCGCGCTCACGACGCTGCCCAAGGGCCTGCGCCAGCGGCTGGGCGACGAGCTCCCGGCCGCGCTCGTGCCGGTGCTGGCCCGCCGCAGCGACGGCGATGACACCGTGAAGTACCTCTGGCAGCTCGACGGCGGCGCCCGCATCGAGACGGTGCTCATGCTCTACCCCGATCGCGCCACGGTGTGCGTGTCGACGCAGGCAGGCTGCGCCATGGCCTGCGGGTTCTGCGCGACCGGGCAGGCAGGCTTCGACCGCCAGCTGTCGGTCGGCGAGATCGTCGAGCAGGTCGTCCGCGCGGCGCGCGACGCCCGGTCGGTCGGCCGCCGGGTGTCGAACGTGGTGTTCATGGGCATGGGCGAGCCGTTCGCCAACTACGACAACGTGTGGGGCGCGGTCACGCGGCTGCACGACGACGTCGGTCTGTCGTCGCGGCACCTGACCGTGTCGACCGTCGGCGTCGTCCCCGGCATCCGCCGCCTGGCCACCGAGCCGCTACCGGTGAACCTGGCCGTTTCGCTGCACGCGGCCAACGACGCCCTGCGAGACGAGATGGTGCCGATCAACAAGCGCTACCCGCTCGACGTGCTGATGGACGCCTGCGGCGAGTACCTGGAGGCACGCAACCGTCGGCTGTCGTTCGAGTGGGCGATGATCAGCGGGGTCAACGACCGGCCCGGTGACGCCGTCGAGTTGGCCGACCGCTGCCGTTCCCTGCGCCTGCCGGCCCACGTGAACCTGATCCCGCTGAACCCGACGCCGGGCTACGGCGTGCCCGGCACGCCACCGGCGGCGGTGCGGGCGTTCCGCGACAGACTCGAGGCCCTCGGGGTCAACGCCACGGTGCGGGCCAACCGTGGCACCGAGATCGACGCCGCCAGCGGCCAGCTCGCCGCCGGTGCCCCGGTCACGCTGAAGCCGCGTCGCTGACGGCAGGCCCGTCCAGACACTCCGTGGACTGCGGGCAGACCTACGTCAAGGACGGCTGAACCCTCGATCAAGTCGTCGCCGGTGGTCTCAACCTGCCGAGGAGACGAGACGAGGAACGAGTCGTGACCCCCGTTCCTTCCGGCCAGTCGTTCGCCCCCTCCCGGACCGCCGTGGACCCCGACGCCGAAGCCCTCGAGCGGTCGGCCCGTTCGCTGCTGCCCGACGGCGACCTCCACGAGGCGTTGAGGCTGGCCCAACAAGGCGAACGCCTGGCCCATGCCCGCGGCGCCCTCGCCCTGGCGGCCTGGTGCCAGCTCCACCAGGCCCGCGCGCTGGCCGGGATGGGCGACGCCCGCTCGCTCGGCGCCGCCCGCAGCGCGTCCCGATCGCTACGGGTCCTGGGCGAATGGGAAGGCACCGCCTGGGCCCATGCCCTCGCCGCCCACCGTCTGGCCCTCAGCGGGGCCGACGGCGTCGTCGAGGAGCTCGCCCACGCGGCCGTCGCTCTCGACCGGGTGCAGGTCGCGTCGCTCGACCTGGCCAACGCCTACCACGAGCTGGCCCTGGCCGACGCGGCCATCGGCCTGTTCGACGCCGCCCACGTCAACGCCCGGCTCACGCTGGCGATCGCCGAGGAGTCGCGTGCGCCGGAGCCCACCCTGCTGCGGGCGCTGGCCACGTTGGGCGACGTCGTCCGGGCCCAGGTCGAGCAGGCCCGCCGGAGCGGCGACGACACGGCGGGTCACCAGCTGGCCCGCGACTGGCTCGACGGCTGGCCGCGGCTCGCGCCGCGCGCCCGTCGCGACGACACCATGTGGCCTCGGCTCGCGGTCATCGCGGGCACGCTCCTCGCCGGCCTCGAACAGGACCTGATGCCGGCCATCGCACTGCTCGACGAAGCTCGCCAGGCCGGCCAGGGCCAGCCTCGCGTTGCGGTCCTGGCGCTCGCCGGCCTCGCCCGCGTCAACCTGCTCACGGGCCATCTCGTCGCGGCCCGCACCCTGCTCGACTCGGCCGAGCGGCTGGCGGTCACGAGCCGGTCCCACGGCGAGCTCGTGGGTCTGGCCGAGACGCGCGCCGCCGTGCACGAGGCGGCCGGCGACCACGTCGCCGCGCTGCACGCCTTCCGTCGCTACCACCAGCTGGCCATGACCGAGATGGAGCAGCACCGACGCCGCCAAGCCGACGCGGTGCGCTCCCGCGTGGCCGAGCTGGTGCAACACGCCGTCGTCACCGAGCTGGCCGAAGCGGCGAACACCGATGCGCTCACCGGGCTGCGCAACCGTCGCTACCTCGACGTCGAGGCGCCTGCGCTGCTCGACGCCCGCCGAGCCGGCGGCACACCGGTGTGCGTGGCCGTCGTGGACGTCGACAAGTTCAAGCAGGTGAACGACCAGTTCGGCCATCCGGCCGGCGACGCAGTGCTGGTCCAACGGGCCGCACTGCTGCGCACGGGTCTGCGCGAGCACGACATCGTGGTGCGCACCGGCGGCGACGAGTTCGTGCTCCTCCTCGTGGGCGCCCTCATCGACCAGGCGCGCCGGGTCCTCGAGCGGGTCCGCGTGCTCGTGGAGCACCACGACTGGGCTGCGCTCGGACTGCCGGCGGTCACGATGACGATCGGCGCCGCCTCGCTCGATCCGAGTCGCCGCCTCGACGACGCGATCGAGGCGGCGGACGTGCGGCTCTACGAAGCCAAGCGCGCCGGCCGCAACGTCCTGCGGGCCTGAACCGCGGCGATCGACGTTCAGTCGGCCTCGACGGTGCCGGCCGCCTGGGTCGCTGCGCCGTCGGTCTCGTCGTCGGTCTCGTCGTCGGTCTCGTCGCTGATCTGGCCGACCAGCTCCTCGAGCACGTCCTCCAGCGTGACGACGCCGACGAGGGACCCATCGCGGTCGCGCACGCCGGCCAGGTGCACGCGCGAACGCTGCATGGCCGCCAGCACCTCGCCGAGCGGCCGGTTGTCGCGCACCAGGAGCAACCGCCGCACCAGCGAGCGGGCGAGCGGGCGACCCCGGTCGGGTCCGGCCACACCGACGAGGTCCTTGGCGTGGATGAAACCGACGGCGTCGTCGAGGTCACGCCCGTAGAGCGGCACCCGCGTGCGCCCCGTGTCGGTGAGGAGGGCCTCGAGCTGCGCCGGCGTTGACGTGAGCGGCGCGGCCACGATGTCGCGGCGCGGCACCATCACGGCCGACGCCGGTCGGTTGCGGAACTCGATGGCGCCTGACAGCAGGCGGTGCACCGGCTCCTCGATGAGCCCGCGGTCGCGCGACGCGTCGATGAGACGCGCCAGCTCGCTGGCGGTGCCCGCCATCAGCAGCTCGTCTCGCTGGGGCACGTGGAGCAGCGTGAGCACGGCGCCGGCGGCCCGGTTGACGACGGCGATGACCGGTCGCATGACGCGCACGAAGGTCCGCATCGGCACGGCCAGCGCCAGCAGCGACTTCTCAGCGGCGGCGAGCGAGATGCGCTTGGGCACGAGCTCACCGAGCACCCCGTGCAGGATGATCACGACGACGAAGCCCAGCACGAACCCGACGATGCGCGCCGGGCCGTCGGCCATCACCGCACCCGACGCCGACTCGAGCGCCCGCCCGATCGCCGGTTCGGCGACGGCTCCGAGGCCGAGCGATGCCATGGTGACGCCGACCTGCACCCCGGCGATGTGGCGCGACAGCGAGGCCGTGGCCTCGAGCGCGGCGGCGGCGCCGAACTTGCCCTCGATGGCCAGCTGCTCGAGGCGGGTCCGCCGGCTCGCCACCAGCGCGAACTCGAACGCCACGAAGAA
>JANPGL010000750.1:0-3644 GCA_031423915.1 Actinomycetes bacterium
CCTGGCGGACACCGTGGTCACCATCGAAGCGGAGATGGCATCGATCAACAGCGGCAACACCATGCGCGACCAGCACGTGCACGGCGCCGAGTTCCTCGACGTGGCCAACCATCCCCAGATGACGTTCCGCACCACGTCGATCGTCGAGACCGCCACCGGCTACGCCATGACCGGCGACCTCACGATCCGCGGAGCGACGCTCCCCGCGACGTTCCAGGCGACGTACAACGGCTCGGCGGTCTTCCCGGTGGACAAGTCGACGCACCACGGATTCGTCGCCACCGGCACGATCAGCCGCAGCGCGTTCGGGGTCAGCTACGGCGTCCCGATGGTCAGCGACGACGTGGCGCTCACCCTCGACGTGCAGTTCGTCAGCGCCGCCGTCGACGCCTGACGCGGGCCCCCGAGCTCAGCGGGGGACGGCGTGCCAGTGCTCGGCGATGCCGAAGCCGGTGCGGCCGCCGGTGGTGAAGCGGGCCAGGCCCTCGTTCACGAACGTGACGCCGTCGCGACGAGGGATCTTGGTCGGGCAGATCGACAGCACGTCGCCGTCGACCACGATCGTCGCGCCGGTGCTGTCGGTCGCCGTGAGCTGCACCGTGTCGTGCAGCAGGGGGTTCGTGGGGTCGTACACCGTGGTGATGCCCACGTCGGTGAGCTCCAGCGTCTCGCCGTCCCGCTGGATCCAGCCCTTGCCGCGGAACGTGCCATCGGCGGTCTTGCCACAGGCGCCGCCCAGGGCCAGGTCGGGCCCGAAGTTCATCGAGAACCAGTTGAGGAAGCACCCGGACTCGACCGCTGACGGGCCGTCCTTCTTGGCCGCCGTGCCGCTCGGCGCCTGCCACGTGCGGGGGCCCCACGACTTGTCGCGCACGCCCCAGCCGTCGACGTCCCAGCGCTCGTCGCCCAGCGCGATGGTGCCGGTGAACCGGCCGGTCTGCTCGAAATGACCCTGTGAGCCACCCACGGCGTAGTGGGGGCCCGCGAGCGCCTGGAAGGCGACGTCCATCTCCAGGTGCGCCGGCGTGCTCCAGCCTTCCGGGCGGTCCTTCGTGGCGGCCAGCATCACGGTCGGGTCGGCCATGTCCTGGGCCTCGCCCGAGTAGACGATGTCCCAGCGCTGGAACGCGTCGCCGCGGCGCAGGGTGAGGTTGCCGACGTGGGGGTCGACCGGGCCGAGCGAGGCGACCACCTCGGGCGTCAGGTCCGTGCGGCGGCCGTAGGTGAACGCCACCCGGCCGTCGGGCAGGTAGACGGCGTGCAGGGCGTCGGCCCACCCGTCGTTGGGCCGGAACCCCATGCGGGTGAACGCCCCGACGCCGGTGCGGTGGTCGATGAAGTTGAAGTAGTAGCTCTCGCTCCAGGCGGCGTGGTCGCCCACCGGGTGGAACAGCTCGTCGGCCGGGTTGGCGTCGCTCATGGAGCAGGTGTAGCCCACCGCGGCGACCCGTGCGAACGCGGCGGTCCCCGGCATTGACGGAACCCGTCGGGGCGTGGAGGCTGGGCCCATGGCACTGCACCCGAACGGCGTCCACCACCTGGCCATCACGACCACGGACATCAAGGCCCAGATCGAGTTCTTCACCGACGTGCTCGGCGGCGAGCTCAAGGCGCTCTACTGGATGCACGGCGTCGAGAACACCTTCCACGGCTTCATCGAGCTGAACCCGTCGAGCTACATCGCGTTCGTGCAGCACCCCGAGAACACCGACAAGGTCGAGCTCGGGCTGACCCATGCCGGCACCGCGGCCGGCCCGTTGCCCGGTGGCATGATGCAGCACGTCGCGTTCAGCGTCGACACGCTCGACGACCTGTACGCCCTGCGCGACCGCATCCGTTCGCGCGGCGTGGTGGTGCTCGGGCCGATCAACCACGGCATGTGCCAGTCGATGTACTTCGCCGGGCCCGAGGGTCTCGTGCTCGAGGTGGCCACCGGCTCGGGCATCGACGAGCGCGCCTGGATCGACCCCGAGGTCGTGGCGCTGGCCGGCATCGGCGCCGACGACCTGGCGCGCTTCGTCGCCCCGGCCGACTACGAGCGCCCAGCCGAGGCCGTGGCGCAGCCGACGCCCGACCCGGCGAAGCCGAACCTGGCCTACCCGCGGGCCGTGTACGCCCGTGTCGTGCAGGTGCCCGACGAGAAGATGTGGGACAGCGTCGAGAGCAACCCGCCGGTCGTCGTCTGACCGTCGTCGCACCCGTGCGCATCGCGGTCGTCGGTGGCGGGATCGGCGGTCTGGCCGCCGCCGCGAGCCTGCGCGCCGTGGGCCTCGACGACGTGGTCGTGTTCGAGCAGTCGGGCACGCTGGGCGAGGTGGGTGCCGGCATCCAGCTGAGCCCCAACGCCACCCGTCTGCTCCTCCGGCTCGGGTTGGGCGACGCGCTCGACGCGGTCGCCGTGCGGCCGACCCATGTCGAGCAGCGCCGCTGGGCGGATGGTGCGCTGCTGGCCACGATGCCGCTCGGCGAGGGCGTGGCCGATGCGTTCGGGGCGCCGTACCTGCACGTCCACCGGGCCGACCTCGTCGACCTGCTGCGCACCGCCGTGCCGCCATCGTGCGTGCGGCTCGGCGCCCGCGTGGTCGGCGCCACGCCCGAGGGCGACGTGACGCTGGCGGACGGGACGACCGAGCGGTTCCATGCGGTGGTCGGCGCCGACGGCATCCACTCGGCCGTGCGCGGCGCGATCGGTGCGGTCGACCGTCCGCGCTTCTCGGGAAACGTCGCCTACCGCGGCCTGCTGCCGGCCGATGCCGTCGCCGACCTCGGCGTGACCCACACGTCGTCGCTGTGGATGGGACCCGACGCCCACCTCGTGCACTACTTCCTGCGGCGCGGCGACCTGTTCAACATCGTGGCCATCGTTGCGGACCAGACGTGGGCCGAGGAGTCGTGGACCGCGCCGGGTGACGTTGGTGCGCTGCTTGACGCGTTCGACGGCTGGCACCCGACGGTGCGTGCGATGCTCGGGCGGCTCCGCGCCGTGCACCGCTGGGCGCTGCACGACCGGGACCCGCTACCGGCGTGGTCGGCGGGGTGCGTGACCCTGCTCGGCGACGCCTGCCACCCGATGCTCCCGTACCTGGCGCAAGGAGGCGCCCAGGCCATCGAGGACGCCGCCTGCCTCGCCGTCGGCCTGGCGACGTCGAGCGGGGACGTGCCGGCCGCGCTGGCGCGCTACGAGGAGCTCCGGCGACCCCGCACGAGCCGGGTGCAGGGCGGCGCCCGCCAGGCGTCGGTCACGTACCACCTGCACGACGGTCCCGAGCAGGCCGCACGCGACGCCGCGCTCGCCGCGCCGCTCGCCTCACCGTGGGGCCGGATCGCCTGGCTCTACGGTCACGACGCCGCGGCCTGACCGGCGCTGGCCGGGTGCCCCGACGGGACGGTCGCGCCACTACCATCCGCCGTCATGGGAGCTCTCGACGGGATTCGGGTGGCGGACCTCGGTCTGCTCGTGCAGGGGCCGCAGTCCGGGTTGATGTTGGCCGACTTCGGTGCGGACGTGATCAAGGTCGAGCTGCCGAACATGGGCGACCAGGCGCGCTGGATCTTCCCCAGCGGTGACATGCGCAAGGCGCCCTACTACCAGGGGTGCAACCGCAACAAGCGCTCCATCACGCTCGACCTGCGCACGACCGGAG
>JANPGL010000751.1:0-5225 GCA_031423915.1 Actinomycetes bacterium
CGGGCACGACGTCCGCATCATCGAACGGCGACCGTCCGCCGGCGGGCTGGCGGCCGTCGCCGGCCCGGGCGCGCCGCTCGTCGCCTGGCAGCAGGCGGAACTGACCCGACTGGGCGTCGCGCTGGACACCGGCGTCGACGCCGCCGACCCGGCGCCGGGCGAAGTCGTCCTCCAGTGCACCGGCGGCCGCCCCGGCACGCGCACGTACCGCGTCGACACCGGCGCCGTCGTGATCGAGATCGAGCGCTTGGTCGCCGGGCTGGACAGCCTTCCCGAGACCGGCGACATCGTCGTCCACGACCCGATCGGCGGCCCGATCGGCGTCGGGTTGGCCGAACAGCTCGGCGACCGCGCCGTCCTCGTGACGCCCGATCAGATCGCCGGCAACGAGCTGTCGCGCACCGGCGACCTGGCCCCGGCCAACGTGCGGCTCGCCCAGCGCAGCGTCCGCATCGAGCGCCGGAGCCTCCTTCGACACGTCGGGGTCGGGACGGTCGAGCTGGAGGACCGGTTCACCGGCGGCCGCCGCACCGTGGCCGCCGCGGCCGTCGTCGACTGCGGTTTCCGGCTGCCGGACGCTCCGCTGCCGTTCGCCGCGGCACGCGCCGGCGACTGCGTGGCGCCACGCACCCTGCTCGAGGCCGTCCTCGAGGGGCGGCGAGCCGCCCGCTCGATCCGCTGAAGCTACGAGCCCAGCCCGCACGCGGCCCGCGCCGACGCACCCAACTCGTCGAACCGGTCATCGGAGACGGCGGCCAGATCCCGCAGCTCCGCCAGCGTGACGCCCGCCGCGAAGGCATCGCCCAGGCACGTGCGGGCATCGAGACCTACCCCCGACCGACCGAATGGATCCTTCACCGTGAGGGCACCGTTGCGGAAGTCGAGGAGCAGCAGGGGGTCGTCGAGCCGCGCGTCGTCAGGCGGATCGCCGACACCCTTGTCGCACGACGTGACGGTAACGATCCGGTCCGACCGGGACACGCTCGCCGACTCCGCCGATCCCGGCGGACCCGCGGCAACCCACGCGTCGAACGCGTTGGTCAGCACCTCGGCCGTCGACACGTCGACCGCCCCGATCGACGCACGCGCGCACACGCCGCCGGCTCCGCGGAACGTGACGATCCGGTCGCCCGCCCAGCCCTCGACGGCACGGACTGCCTCGTGGACGTCGAGCCGGCTGGCCAGGACCACGAGCCACTGGAACGCCCCGGCGTCGTCGCCGAACCGGCCCGATTCCAGCTCCACCTCAGCCGCAGCCAAGCGGGGCGCATCGAGCTCGAACGTCGCCGCCGACCCCCGCAGGAACCGATCGGGGAACAGCACCGAGACGTCGGTCGCCGGGGGTCGGCGGAACAGGTCGTCGCGGGCACCTGGCGGCCCGAGCAGGTCGACGGCGCCCACGAACGTGGGCCCGAGCACGTAGGGCATGTTCGATGTCGTCAACAGCGCGTCCGGAACCCGGTCGAGCTCGGGCGCATCGACCACGTCGCCGTCCGCCACGCCCATCTGTTCGCGTTCGGCGGCGGACAGCTGCTTCACGTACGCCCGCTCCACGAGCGTCGCATCGCCCTCGATCACGCTCAGCAACGCCAGGCCCGCCGCGTTCGTGTCCGGCTCGCTCTGGCGCTTGCGCAGGTCGAACCGCTGGTCCTGGAGCGCGTGGGTCAACTCGTGGGTGAGCGTGACCCGGACCGAGGGCGTGAGCTCGACCCCCCGCAGGCGGATCTCTCGCGTCCACGGGTCGTACGCGCCGACCACACCGGCGGCCGAGTCCGACGACGACTGCGCCGCGCGGAAGTCGGCCGGCACCAGACCGAACGCGCGCTCGAACGGCAGCTCGGGAACGTCGGCGGGCGTCGAGGCCCCCGACGTGCCGGCCGCACCGGCGGCGTCGGCGCGGCGTTTGCGCAGCTCGGCCAGGAACTCGTCCTCCGGGACGAACGTGACGGTCACGGGGTGCGCGAACCGGAGTCCCCGTTCGCGTTCGACGAAACGGGCCAGCGGCTCGACCCGGACGTCCCAGGCCTTCGCCCACCGTGGACCTTGGGGCTGCGCCCGGCGCACCAGGACCACGCCGGCCCCGATGAGCACCGCGACCACCACGAGCAGCACCACCCCGCGCCCCTTCGCGGGGGGCACAGGGGGCACGGGGGGCACGGGGGGTGCCCAGATCGGCGGGGGCCACGGCGGGCTCGGGTTCTCCATGATCGGGTCGGGGCTCCCATCGGCCGCGAGTGCGGCTCCTCAAGTACCGTGGCCGGGATGGTCGCCGCACCGGCCCTGCGCCGCCCGCTCCTCTGGACACCGCTTCAGCTCGGCCCCGTCACGGTGCGCAACCGCTTCGTCTTCTCGGCGCACCTCACCAACTATGCGCGCGACGGCCGTCCGAGCACGCAGCACGCTTCCTACTACGCGGCCCGCGCCGCCGGGGGCGCGGGGTTGATCATCACCGAGGAGCACTCGACCCACCCGACGGACTGGCCGTACGAGAAGCTGATCCACGGCTTCCACCGGGACGTGATCCCCGGCTACCGACGCATCACCGACGCCGTGCACCGCCACCGGGTTCCGATCTTCGCCCAGCTCAACCACAACGGCGGTCAGGCATCGTCGATGTACTCCCGTCTGCCCGTGTGGGCGCCGTCGCCCGTGGCCGACCCGCTGTTCCGGGAGGTGCCCAAAGCGGTCGACCACGCCGAGATCGCCGAGATCGTGGCGGGCTACGCCCTGGTGGCCGAGCACTGCGCCGAGGGCGGGTTCGACGGGATCGAGCTCCAGTGCTCGCACTCGTCGATCGTGCGCGGCTTCCTGTCCCCCGCCACCAACCGGCGCACCGACGACTACGGAGGATCGTTGGCCAACCGCGCCCGGCTGCTGCTCGAGATCGTGGCCGCCGTGCGCCAGGTCATCGGCAACCGCCTGGCGCTCGGCGTCCGACTGTGCGGCGACGAGCTGATCGAAGGCGGCACCACCATCGGCGAGGCCGTCGAGGTGGCCCGCATGGTCGAGGCCACGCACCAGGTCGACTACGTGAACACCTCGATCGGCGTGGCGACGGCCAGCCTCTACATGATCGAGGCGTCGATGCACATCCCGCCCGGCTACGCGTCGTTCATCCCATCGGCCATCCGAGCCGCCATCGCCCTGCCCGTCGTCGGCGTCGGCCGGTTCAAGGACCCGCTGCAGGCCGAACGGGCTCTGGCCGACGGCGTCTGCGACCTGGTCGGTGTCGTCCGGGGCCAGATCGCCGACGCCGACTTCGTCGCCAAGGCCCGCGCCGGTGCCACCGACGAGATCCGGTTGTGCCTGTCGTGCAACCAGGAGTGCGTGGGTCGCATGGGCCTGAACCGCTGGCTGGGCTGCATCGAGAACCCGCGCACGGGCCGCGAGCACGAATGGCAGCAGACCGGGCACGACGACCGCGCCGCCACCGCCCACTCGGTGCTGGTGATCGGAGCCGGACCGGCGGGGTTGCAGGCCGCCATCGCCGCGGCCCGGCGGGGCCACGCCGTGCGCGTCGTGGAACGCGAACCCGAAGCGGGCGGCCAGGTCCGTCTGGCCGCGTCGGTGCCCAACCGGGCGGAGTTCGGCGACCTGGTGCGCAACCAGCTCATCGAGTGCCGCCGGCTCGGCGTGACGATCGAGACGGGGGTGACCGCCACCGTGGACCTGGTGCGCGCCGCCGGCGCCCACCGGGTCGTCGTGGCCACCGGCGCCGAGGCGTCGCGGCCCTGGTGGGCGCCGGGCGACGCCGACTGGATCGTCGACTGCCGCGACGTCCTCACCGGCGCCGCGCAGCCCACGGGTCGTGTCCTCGTGATCGACGAGATCGGCTTCCACCACGCCACCAGCGTCGCCGAACTGCTGGCCGACCGGGGCTGCACCGTCGAGGTGGCCACCCCCGGCATGGTGGTCGGTCAGGACCTCGGCATCACCCTCGACCTCGAGACCTGGTGGATGCGGGCGAGCGCCAAAGGCATCGTGCAGTCGACGGACCTCGTCCCGATGGGCGTCGAGGGGCACGGGCTCAACCTGTTGCACCACCCGACGGGCCAGATGCACGTGCGCGACGTCGACTGGGTGGTACTGGCCGTATCCGCCGCGCCGGCCGAGGCGCTCTACCACGACCTGCGCGCCGCCGGGCTGCCCGCCGAACGCGTGGGCGACTGCGTCGCCCCCCGGCGGGCCCACGCCGCCGTGGTCGACGGCGAGCGCGTGGGGTCGTCCCGATGATCGCAACGATCGCGGTGATCGCCGTCCTCCCCGTTCGTCACGGCCAGCTGCCGTCCGGCGCCGACGAATGCGTTCGCGAGGCCGGCGGGCGAGCGCTCGTGGTCGGAACGGGCGCGGCCGACGCCGGCGCCGCGCTGACGGGCGCGACGCACCTGCTGCTGGCCGAGTCGGCCGCCCCGTTCGCCCGGCTCGTTCCCGCCTTGGCCGACGCCTTGCGCCACGAGCCCGTGATCGTCCTGCCGACCGCGCCCGACGGACGCGACCTGGCGCCCGCACTGGCCCACGCCCTCGGCCGACCGCTGTTGCCCGGCGCACTGACGGTGCGCGCCGACGGGGCGACGTGCACCCGTTGGGGGGGCCGGGTCACCGAGGACCAGACGGTCATCGGCCCGTTCGTGGCCACGCTCCAGTCGTCGGGCGGGGCGGCCCCGCCGTTCGAGGCCGGCGCTTCCCCGACGACGCAGACCGTGGTGCTCGGGGCCGACGAGGCGGCTCCGGCCCCGGAATCGCTCGAGGTCCTCCCGCCCGACGTCACGTCGATGGACCTGACCGAGGCGCCGCGCATCGTCGGAGGCGGTGCCGGCCTCGACGGCGCCGACCGGTTCGCGCAGCTGGCCGACGTGGCCGCGGCGCTCGGCGCGGCCATGGGCGGCACGCGGGTGATCACCGACAAGGGTTGGATCGCCCACGAACGCCAGATCGGCACGACGGGCGTCGTCGTGCGCCCCGCGCTGTACCTGGCCTTCGGCGTCAGCGGGGCGGTGCAGCACACGAGCGGGCTCGGCGACCCCGAGCACGTGGTGAGCGTGAACCTCGACCCGCACTGCCCGATGATGCAGCTCGCCGACCTGGCGCTGGTGGCCGACGCCAACGCCACGCTCGACGAGCTGGCCCGCCGACTGGGGGTCCGCGCGTGAGCGACACCGACGTCGACGTCGTGGTGGTGGGAGCCGGGCCCGCCGGTTCGTGCGCCGCGCTGCAGCTGGCGCGGG
>JANPGL010000752.1:0-20052 GCA_031423915.1 Actinomycetes bacterium
GATGTAGGCGAGGGCCGACCAGAAGCGGCGCTCGCGCAGCAGCGCCGTGGTCTGCGCGTGGCTGGTGATGCTGTAGCCGAGCGGGCTGCGGGCCAGGTACGGGTGCTTGGCGTGCGCGGCGGCCATCTCGGTGCGCCACTCCTGGCGCGTCATCTCCCGCAACGGATCGGCGAACGTGTGGAGGTCGAGCTCGGAGACGTCGATGGTCATGGGGGTGCCTTCCGCTGAGATGACGTTGACAGCGTCGAGGAACGTTCGGCGCCAGGCTACGCCGGACCGTCCGGGCGGCTCCGATCCTGGTCCACCCGAGTGCTCCGGGCGCCCTTGCCGGTGTCTTGCCTTCAAGATCGACCTTCGGCTGCCGACCTGTCTCGGGTGACGCCTGCGATCCGCATCCGGCCGCTCGGGCTCGGTTGGCCGATGTGGACCCGCCTGCTCGGCATCGCCATGGTCCCGCTGACGGGAATGGGCCTGGTGGCCGCGCCGAGCCTCAGCGAGCGGCTGGCGGTGGTCGACGCGACGACGGCGACCGAGCGTGACGTCCTCGCCCTCAACACCGTTCTCGAGCTGCGTTTCGCCGTCACCGCCGAGCTCGTCCCCGTCGAGACGGTGCTTCGGTCGCAGGCGTTCGGGATCACCGTCGACCAGGCGTCCGGGTTCATGGGCTTCGACCTCGTTGCCCAGATGGCGAAGACCCGATCGGCCGTCGATGCGGTCCTCGCGGAGGCGCCCGTCGCCGCCATTGCCGACACGGTGCGACGCACTCTGGGCGAAATGCGGAGCGCGGTCGACGCCGGCACCGCCAACCTCGAGCTCGACCTCGTCCACCGCACGTACAAAGGCGTGACCGACTCGTTGACGATGGAGTCCGAGCGGATGCTCGATGTCATCGTGTCGGCCGCGTCGACGACCGCCGGCCGCGCCGCGGGCGCCCAGGTCGTCACCCAGCACCTCGTCGACGCGTACGAGCTGGTCCGAGCGGCCATCAGCGAGGTCGAGGCGTTGTTCCGACTCACGATCCTGGGCGGCGACGCCGATCCGACCGTCGCCCGCGTCGACCTGATCGGCGCCCGCACGCTCTACCGGCTCCAGCTCTCACAGCTGGCCAAGAGCTCGTCCGACGGCATCCGCACCGCCATCGAGCGTCTGGAGGCCGGCGAGGGACCTGCCACCTTCGATGCGGCCGTCGACGGCCAGGTCGCCGCCACGAAACCGTTGAGCGTGCTCCAACTGGCGTCGACGTTCAAGGCCAGCTTCACCCGCGCCGACATGCTGCGGGAGGTGACCCGCGCCGCCACCGAGGACGCCACCGC
This sequence comes from Actinomycetes bacterium, assembly GCA_031423915.1. Lineage (GTDB taxonomy): Bacteria > Actinomycetota > Acidimicrobiia > Acidimicrobiales > Ilumatobacteraceae > JANMAT01. The sequence goes on from JANPGL010000752.1 coordinate 1,314, forward strand.
CCTCGTCCACCAACGGCGGTCGGAGGCTCGCGACCGGCTAGGACGCGACCTCACCCTGCTGCTCGTGCTGGCGATCGCCACCGTCGGCACCGCCCTGCTCATCGCCTGGTCGATCACCCGGCGCCTCCGGCCTCTGGCGGCCCGCGCCCAGGCCGTGAGCGAGGGTGACCTGCGCGGGGCGCCCGCCGACGAACGTGGCCCCCGCGAGGTGACCCTCGTGGCCCGGGCGCTGAACCAGACCGTGGCCACCCTCCGACACATCGATGCCCAGGCCGCCACGCTCGCTCGCGGCGATCTGGACGACGAGATCCTGTCGGTTCCCGGCGCGGGCAACCTCGGCGCCTCCATCCACGCCACCGTGCAGGAGCTGTCGAAGGCGTGGCGCGAAGGCGAGGAGCTGCAGCAACGGCTCGCCCACCAGGCCAACCACGACCTGCTCACGTCACTGCCGAACCGCAAGGCCGCGCTCGAGGCGCTCGAGCATGCGCTGGCCCGCGCCAACCGCCACGGCGACGCCGTGTGGGTCCTGTTCTGCGATCTCGACGGCTTCAAGCGGGCCAACGACACGTTCGGCCACCACATCGGCGACCGCGTGCTGCGCACGTGCGCCGAGCGCCTGGCCGCCAGCGTGCGCGGCGGCGACGTCGTGGCCCGACTGGGCGGCGACGAGTTCGTCATCATCACCGACCGCCTCACCTCGGCACGCGAAGCGGCCGAGCTCGCCCGCCGCCTCATCGATGTCATCGGCGAACCGATCGAGTTCGACGGCGTCTCGACCCGCGTCGGGCTCAGCGTCGGCATCGGCATGAGCCTCGACGGCCACGCCACCGCGCTCGACCTGTTGCGCGATGCCGACAACGCCGTGCACCGGGCCAAGAAGCTCGGCAAGGGCCGCTACGAGGTGTTCGACGAGCAGGCCCGCGACGAGCTGGCCCTCCACAACGAGCTCGAGCAGGCGCTGCGTGTCGCCCTCGACCACGACGACCTGCGCCTGCACTACCAGCTGGTCACCGACACCGTGACCGGCGTGGTGCAGGGCCTGGAGGCGTTGTGCCGGTGGGAGCGCGACGGCGTTCCCGTCAGCCCGGCCGACTTCATCCCGGTGGCCGAGCAGTCCGACCTCATCAACGACCTCGGGTGCTGGGCGCTTCGCACCGCCACGCGTCAGCTGGCCGAGTGGACCGCCGAGGGCAAGTTCCCCGAGGCCTACGTCGCCGTGAACGTGTCGGGTCGGCACCTGCTGTCCGACGGCCTCGTCGACGACGTGCGCGCGGCACTCGACGAGTCGGGCCTCGACCCACGGCGGCTCGTCATCGAGATCACCGAGACGGTCATCGTGTCGGATCTCGTCACCGCCGTCGCCCACCTCGAGGCCGTGCGCGCCCTCGGCGTGCGCGTCGCCCTGGACGACTTCGGCACCGGCTACACCTCGATCGGCCAGCTGTGGCGGCTGCCCATCGACGTGCTCAAGATCGACGGCAGCTTCATCCGCCACCTCGAGACGGCCCACGACCACGTGATCGTCGAGCTCATGATCGAGGTGGCCCACACGCTCGGCCTCGGCCTGGTGGCCGAGGGCGTCGAGACGGCGGCCCAGCAGGACACGTTGCGCGAGCTCAACTGCGACGCGATCCAGGGCTTCCTGATCGCCCGGCCGCAACCGCCGGACCGCGTGGTCACCTCGGTCTGAACCCCGTCAGGCCGAGCGGACCGTGGTGCCGGCCAGCGTGCCGGTGTGCTCGCCGTGCTCCATGAACACCTGGCCGTTGACGATGGTGGCGTCGTAGCCGTCGCTGCGCTGGATGTAGCGCCCGGCCCCGTTCGGGAAGTCGTGCACGAACGTGGGCTGGTGGGCCGCGAGGTGCTCCAGGTCGATCACGTTCACGTCGGCGAACGAGCCGGGCGTGAGGCGGCCGCGGCCGTGGATCCCGAACAGGTCGGCCGTGTCGCTCGTGAGCCGGCGCACCGCCTCCTCGAGCGCCCAACGCTGGCGCTCACGGACCCAGTAGCTCAGGAAGAACGTCGGCTGGCTGGTGTCCATGATCTGGCCGACGTGGGCGCCGGCGTCGGCCAGGCCGAGCGTGACGACGCGCTCGTCGAGCATGTCCTCCACGGCCTGGAGCTGCTGGTTGAGGAACGGCAGGTTGACGACGCAGGCGCCGTTCGACTCGAGCGCCAGGTCGATGAACGCGTCGATCGGCGTGCCGCCGCGACGCGCCGCGTGGGCGGCCAGCGAGTCGGCCGGGTTGCAGTCGTAGCGCGCCTCGCCGGGCGGAAGCACGAACATGCGGTCGAACTCGAAGCGGCTCTTGGCCTCGTTGGCCTCGGCCGCCAGGCGAGCGCGTCGGTCGGGGTTGCGCAGCGCGTCGAGCCGGTCCGCCAACGGCAGCTGCTGCAGTTCTGCCCAGGCCGGCAGGCGGTCCCACGGCGTGCGGTTGGCCAGCCCGAACAGGATGCCGACGCCGCGGGCCGTGGTCTGCGGGTGCACGTCGGCGCCGACACCGTTCTCGTCCTTCACGAAGTCGACGACGCGGCGGTACAGGTCGGGGCGGCGGTCGCTCTGTGTGAGCCCGAAGCTGACCGGGCGGCCCGAGCGGCGGCTGAACTCGCCCAGGAGCGCCACCTCGGCGCGGGTGCTGTCGAGCTCGTCGTTGTCGCGCTCGCCGAGGCGCATCGCCCCCTCGAACAGCCCCTTGCCGTGGCGGCCGAGGACGTCGGCGAAGGCCAGCATCTCGTTGCGCCCGGCGAACGTGCCGGGCACCTGGCGGCCGTCGGGCACGACGTGCATGTAGGTGCGGCTGGTCGACACGCCGAGCGCGCCGGCGGCCATCGCCTCGTCGAGCATCCGGCACATGGTGGCCAGGTCGTCGGCGCCCACGTCGTCGCCGGCGAACGCCCGCTCGTCCATGGCGGCGACGCGCAGGGCCACGTGGCCCACCATGCCGCCCACGTTGATGCCCTTGGGAATGCGGTCGAGCCACCCCAGGTAGTCGCCGTACCCGGTCCAGTCCCACGGCAGGCCGTCGAGGATGGCGGCGCGCGGGATGTCTTCCACCGACTCCATGATCTCGGCCAGGAACTCGCGCTGGCCGGGCCGCACGGGGGCGAAGGTGACGCCGCAGTTGCCCAGCACGGCCGAGGTGACGCCGTGCCAGCACGACGAGGTGGGCAGCGGGTCCCACGCCAGCTGGGCGTCGAGGTGGGTGTGGACGTCGACGAAGCCGGGCGTGACGACGCGGTCGGTGGCGTCGATCGTGCGGTGTGCCGTGCCCGTCCAACCCCGCTCGACGGCGACGACCTTGTCGCCCTCGATCACGACGTCGGCCACCTGGCCGGGCGCGCCGGTCCCATCGACGACCAGGCCCGACCGGATGACGAGATCAGCGTTCACCGCTGCCCCTTTCTGTTCCGGCCACCCGCTGGCCGTTCCCCACCGGGAATCCTCGCGGACCGGCGGGGTTCAGGGCGAACGCAGCTCGCCGATCCAGCGGGCGGGCCGCTCGACGAAGCCGTCGGTACGGAACCCGGTGGTGTCGGGTGAGCCCGGCCCCCAGGGCCCCTGCACGCCGCCCAGCGTGCGCCACACCCGCAGGCCGAGCAGGGCCAGCAGCTCGGGGTCGGCGTCGGCCAGCACCTCGGGGTGGGTCGACAGCGTGTAGTTCTCCTGCGGGCGCAGCCACGGCCGGCAGAAGTAGGTGAGCACGCCGTAGCGACGCCCGTCGGCCGTGGTGTTGGCCCCGGTGCCGTGCCAGATGCGGCCGTCGAACACCAGGGCGGTGCCGGCCGGGCCCACCCCGGCCACGGTGTCGACCGGCTCGTCGCGAGGCGGCTCGTGGGTGCGCCGGTGCGAGCCCGGCACCAGGCGTGTGGCCCCGTTGTCGTCGGTGAAGTCGACGAGCATCCACATCACGTTCATGGTGAGCGCCAGGTCGATATGGCGCGGCGAGTAGCCCTGGTCCGAGTGGAGGACCATGGCCTCGCCCCCCGGGCCGGCGATGTTGGCGGTGTGGCTCGACAGGCAGTAGTCGCCCTCCAGCACGTGGCGGGCCAGTGTGCGCACGATCGGCGTGCGCAGGAGGTCGACGAACCCCCGGCCTTTGCTGGGCAGGTTCCACACCCGCTGGTTGGCGCCGCCCCCATCGAAGAAGGCGATGCCCGCGGCGCGCTCGGCCGCCGCCTGCTCCACGAGGCGTGCCTTCAGGGCGGCCACCTGGTCGGCGGTCAGCGCGTCGGCGATGCGGGCGATGCCGAACTCGTCGAGGTGCGCCTTCGCCTCGTCGAGGTCGCGAGTGAGCGGTGGCAGCGTGAGCCCCACGTCCGTATTCCCCATGCACCGACCGTATCGCTACGGTGCGGTCACGCAAACGGGGGGAAGAGCATGATCTCGAGTGGACCGCTGGAAGACCGCATCGCCATCCGCGAGCTGGTGGAGTCGTACAACGACGCCGTGATGCGCTTCGACGCCGACGACTGGGGCTCGAACTGGGCGGCCGACGGTGTGTGGTCGCTGCCGGGCCGCGGTGAGGTCGAAGGGCGCGAGGCGATCGTGGCGCAGTGGCTGGGCGCCATGGGCGACCTCGAGGTCGAGGGGTTCTTCGCGTCGGGTGGCGTCATCACCGTCGACGGCGACCGGGCCCACGCCACCTGGTACCAGCAGGAGTTTCTAGAACGTCCAGACGGTCGGCGCATGGCGATCGTGGGCGAGTACGCCGACGACTACGTGAAGCAGGGCGGCCGCTGGTACTTCGCCAAGCGCATCTACAAGGTCCGCACGGCCAACTAGGGGTTCGGCGGCGAGAAGCGGCCGTCGGCCCGGATCTGCTCGGCGATTCGGGCACCCAGCGCGACGGCGAGGTCGTGGTCCGGACATCTGCCCACCCAACAGGGCTGGCCAGCGCGTTCGACGGTCACATCCCAGCGTCGCTCCCGCCGGACCCACAACCACACGATGGATGCGACGAGACGGGAGTACTGCCAGGACGTGTACGCCGGACCGTCGTAGGTGCCAGTCTTCGTCAGCCGAACCGCGTACACGAGACCATCGGCTGCGAGGCCGTCGACGCGGCGAGCGATCCGCAGGTTCCCTTCGTCGAACGCCGTCATCCGGCCTGATCGTATGGGTCAGGAAACTCTGTGACACCCCTTCCGTAACCTGGCGGCATGGTCATCGAGGCCGTGTCCGAACTCATCGCGACGCCTGTCGCTGCGTGTGATCGCGCCGGGTTGGCGCGTGTGTTAGGGCTGGTGCGGCAGGTCGAGGGGTGGCTCGCGGCCGTTACGGCCGAGGCGACCCGGCGAGGCGCGGCGCTTCACGCCGAGGGTGTCGCGGGCGATGTCACCCAGGCGCTCCAGCGGGAGGGTGGGAAGTCGAAGCGCGACGCGCGCGATGCGGTGGCGCGGGCCGACATGCTGGCCGGCGCGTCGCCGTTCGAGCGGGCGCTGGCCGCGGGCGAGGTGGCCCCGGCCCACGTCGATGTGTTCGGCAGAGCGGCCACGCAGTACCCGGTTCTGCGGGACCATGTCGACGACCTGGTCGTGGCGGCGTCGCGCACCACGCCCGACGAGTTCCGGCGGCACTGCGAGCGCGTCGGTGCGCTCCACGAGGACGACGACACCGCCAACGAGCGGTTCGAGCGGCAACGACGGGCCACCACGGCCAAGCGCTGGATCGACCCGGCCACCGGCATGTACCGGCTCAGCGCCTCGTTCGATCCGGAGACGGGCGAGAAGGTGTGGGTGGCGCTCAACCGCCAGGTCGAAGCCCAGTTCCACGACACCCACCCCGACACCGCGCCCGCCGACCCGTTCGCCCGGCAGGACCACCTGCTGGCGCTCGCCCTGGCGCACCTCGTCACGTGCGGTGGCCCGGGCTCGCCCGGCCAGGTGCAGGTGGCCGTGCTCATCGACCACGACACGATGGTCGACGGGCTGCACGAGCACTCGGTCGTCGAGCTCGGCACGGGCGGCACGCTGCCGGTGGCCGAGGTCCGGCGCCTGGCGTGCGAGGCCGGCCTCCTGCCCATCGTGCTGTCGGGCGAGAGCGTCGTGCTCGACATGGGGCGCTCGAAACGCCTGGCAACAGCCGAGCAACGCCGGGCGCTGCGGGCTATGTACCCCACCTGCGGCGTCCCCGGCTGCCCCGTGCCGTACCACCAGACCACGATCCACCACATCGACTACTGGGCGCGGGACGGCGGCACCACCGACCTCGGCACCCAGGTGCCCGTGTGTGGAGTGCACCACCGCGACGAACACGCGGGCCGAATCACCATCGAGCTCGACCCCGTGACGCGGGCCGTCGTGGTGCGCGCACGGGACGGCACGATCCTGGCGCAGGCCGACGGGCCGCCCCGGCGACGCAGGCGGCCCACGCCGTGAGTAGGGCCGCGCCCGGCGCGCTGCCTACCATCGCCACCATGGGGACCTCGGCCTTTCTCGACACCGACGTGCGCTTCGGGCGCGCCACGGCACTCATCGGCGACGCGGGCGGCAAGTATCCCTACGGCAACTCGCTGCTGGTGGCGGGGCCGCACGGCACGGTGCTGATCGATCCGTCGCTGTCGCTCGTCGGGCGCGGCGGCGTGCCGGCCGAGCGGGTCGACCGGATGCTCGTCTCGCACGCCCACGAAGACCACATGGCCGGGGTCCACCTGTTCCCCGACGCTGCGCTGCACTCCCATCACGAGGACCTGCTCGGCTTGCACTCGCTCGACGGCTTCATGACCGTGTACGGCATGCCGCCGGAGATCGAGGCGGCGTGGAAACCCGGCATGGTCGAGGAGTTCCACTACGTCGAACGGCCCGACGCCACCGGGTTCGCCGACGGCGACCGTTACGACCTGGGCGGCGGCACCGTCGTCGAGGTCGTCCACCTGGCCGGGCACACCCGGGGTCACAGCGGCTTCCTGATCGACGCCGAGGGCGTCTTCTTCTGCGCCGACGTCGACCTCACAGGTTTCGGGCCGTACTACGGCGACCACTGGAGCAGCCTCGACGACTTCGAGACCGCCATCGAGCGCTGCCGGGAGATCGACGCCCGCTACTACGTCACCTTCCATCACAAAGGGGTCGTGGAGGGCCGCCCGACGTTCCTGCGCATGCTCACCGAGTTCGCCGCCGTGATCGACCGGCGAGACGAGGCGATGCTGGCCTTCCTGACCGAACCGCGCACGCTGGCCGACCTCGTGGCCCACCGGTTCGTGTACCGGCCGGGCGTCCAGATCACCTTCGCCGACCACGTCGAGGCGCGCACGGCCCTCCAGCACGTCGACCGTTTCGCCCGGCGCGGCCAGATCACCACCACCGACGACGGGCGCTGGATCGCCACCTAGCACCGACCCAGCCGTCCCCTCGCGTAGCCCGGTGGGTAGCCTGGTCCCATGGCCGGGGACTTCATCTACGCCTTCCGCGTGATGCGACTCCCCCTTCTGGATGCAGGAGGGGTGGTCGTCGGCCGCCTCAACGACATCGTCGTGGTTCCCGGCAGCGGCCGGAACGCGCCTCGCGTCATCGGTTTCACCGCCGAGAGCCAGCGTCGGCGCATCTTCGTGAACTCGAACCGGGCGATCCTCGAAAGCGACGGCGCCCGCCTGCGCTCGTGGGACCTCGACCTCAACCCGTTCAAGCCCCGGGCGGGCGAGATCCTGCTGGGCCGCGACGTCATCGACAAGCGCGTCGGCGACGAGACCGTCAGCGACGTGGCACTCGTCGGTGCCGACACCGGCTGGACGGTGGCCAAGGTGCGCCTGGGCCGGCGCAACACCCTGCGACGCCAGAGCTCGCGCTCGGTGGAGTGGCGCGAGGTGGCGCAGCTGTTCTCCACCGGCGAGATGGCGGCCGAGGCCGCCCGATTCCGCGACATGCACCCCTCCGACGTGGCCCAGGTGCTGCGGGTCATGCCGTTGGCCAAGCGACGCCAGGTCGCCTCCATGCTCGAGGACGAGACCCTCGCCGACCTCCTCGAGGAGCTCCCCGAGGCCGAGCAGCTCCGCCTCATCGAAGGGCTCGACGTCGAACGGGTCATGAGCGTGCTCGACGAGATGGAGTACGACGACCTCACCGACCTCCTCGCCGAGATGCCGGGCGAGCAGCGCAACCGCATCCTCGCCGCCATGGAACCCGACGAGGCCGCGGTCCTGCGTCGCCTGCTGGCGTACGACGAGGGCACGGCCGGTTCGCTCATGATCCCCGACCCCATCATCCTGGGGCCGAACACGACCGTGGCCGAGGCCCTGGCCCACGTCCGCAACCCCGAGCACCTGGTGTCGATCGCGGCCCAGGTGTTCATCACGCACCCGCCGTTCGTGCCGCCGACGGGCCGGTACCTGGGCGTCGTGCACATCCAGCGCCTCCTGCGCGAACCGCCGTCGACCACGATGGCCCGTTGCCTCGAGGTGGAGCCGACGATCCTGCCCACGGTGTCCGACCGCGAGGTGGCCGAGCGCCTGGCCGCCTACAACATGCTGGCCGTGGCCGTGTGCGACGACGACGAGCACCTGCTGGGCGCCATCACCGTCGACGACGTGCTCGACCGCGTCCTTCCCGCCGGCTGGCGCCAGCGGCGCCGCACCGAGGTGACGCCGTCGTGAAGCGCCGCGAAGACCTCTCGAGCCCGCGCCGGCGCGGGCCGAACCTCGGCGTGCACTACGACCCCGAGGCGTTCGGTCAGTTCTCCGAGGCGATCGCCCGCTACCTCGGCACCGCCCGCTTCCTCGTCATCCAGACCGGCATCGTGATCGTCTGGATCTTCCTCAACGTGGCGTTCGCGTTCCTGCGTTGGGACAAGTACCCGTTCATCCTGCTGAACCTGGCCTTCTCGACGCAGGCGGCCTACGCCGCGCCGCTGATCCTGCTGGCGCAGAACCGCCAGGAGAGGCGCGACCGCGCGCAGATCGAGCGCGACCGGGACGTGGCCACCCGAACCCAGGCCGACACCGAGTACCTGGCCCGCGAGTTGGCGGCCGTGCGGCTGGCGCTGGCCGACATCGCCACCCAGGCCGACATCGGTGAGCTCACGAAAGCCGTGGAAGCGTTGAACGAGCGGCTCGAGGTGCTGGGCGAGCGCGACCTCCCGCCTGGCGGCGCCATGCGCGCCAGCTGACCCGCTCACCCCATGAGAGCGGTCGCCCGTGCCGCGGTGGTCGCCGCACTCTCGCTCGCGCTCGCGGCGTGCGGGCACGACACCGAACGAGGCCGCACCGTCTCGTTCCGCCCCCTGGCGCTGTCGTACCTCGTCGGCGCCTACGACGGCAGCTGTGCGCCACTACCCGACGGCGCGGCCGCGCCGGGCGCGGTGGAGCTGGCGGCGTCGGGCGACGTCGATGCCCCCGGTGTGGCGTCGTCGCGTCGCGCGCTGCTCGACCGGTCGATGTCGTACACCATCCGCCGCGACCTCGACGTCACGGGCCCCACGTCGATCGGCCTGTCGGTCGACGACGGCACCGACGCCGGCCTGGCCGTGGAGATGACCACCCAGCAGGGCTCGCTGGTGCGCGTCCGTCAGGGCCCGCTCGGCGACCGCACGGGCACGGCCTGCACCGGCGTGGACGCCGTGGCCCGCCTGCGCGACACCCCGCTGCTCCCGCTCGTGGCCGAGCTGTTGGCCACACCCGGCGACGGCCGCCCCTTCCGCTGCACCGGCCCCGACGGCGACGACCGACGCGCCTACGCCGTCGACGCCGCGGGTGCGACCTTGGGCGCCGAGACGTACCCGTTCACGGTCGGCCTGGCCCGCGAGCGCCTGTACGTGGGCCCGGTGGCCGAAGGCGACCGCCTCGTCTACGAGGTGCGGCTGCTCGATGGCCGCTCGTTCGCCGCCCAGGTCGACGACCGCGGCATGACCGACTACCTGCTGACGCGCCCGTCGCCGGACGGTGCGTACACGGAGTGCCGACCGGCCTGAGCGTCATCGGCGAGGCGCGCCACCAGGCCGGCGAGCAGGCGTTCGGTGGCCGCGGCGAACTCGGCGCCCCGGTACCACGGGCAGAAGTGGTCGCCCTGCAGCTCGACCACCTCGGCGCGCATCACACGGGCGAGCTGACGCTGCTTGGACGGCGGCACGACCTGGTCGCGCGTCGTCAGCAGCGCGGCCGTGGGCACGTTCAGCGAGCCGGCCCAGGGCCGGGCGTCGAAGCGGTGCAGGGCGCGGCCCGCTTCGGCCGCCGCCCGCGGGTCGCCGCGCCGCAGCTCGCCGGCGAGCCACGGCTCGCGGATGCCGGCCTCGGGATACTGGTGCTTGGCCATGCGCAGGCCTTTCAGCGCCACGTAGCTGGCCACGCGCGACCGCATGATCGGCTCCAGCAACCCCCGGCCGATCCAGCGGGCCCGGTCGCGCCGAGTGCTCGAGAACTCGAGCGCCGAGGCCTGCAGGACGAGGCCGGCCACGAGATGAGGGTGGCGTCGGGCGAGCAGCAGGGCGATCGGCCCGCCCATCGAGTAGCCGAGCACGAGCACGGGCCCCAGGCCGAGCGCCACCACGAGAGCGGCGGCGTCGTCGGCCGCGTCCTCCAGACGGAACGGTTCCTCCGTACGCACGCCGCGCCCGTGGCCGCGATGGTCGAGGGCCACGAAGGGGTGCCGGTGCCCGAGCCGCTCGTAGAGCGACCAGAACTGCAGGTCGGCCGAGGCCGTCCACCCGTGGAGCAGCAGCACCGGCAGGGCACCGCGTTCGCCGCCGGTGTGGTGGCGGAAGAACACCTCACCGCGACCCGGCAGAGGGAGCACCCGGCCGACGGGAAGATCGGGCGGCAGGATCACGGACGGCGACGACATGGTCGTCAACGGTACCGGCAGGTCACGACGAGCAACGTGCGCAGCGGCCGACGAGATCGAGCCGGTGATGATCGAGGGCGAAGCCGGCGGCCGTGGCCGCTGCGGCCATGGCGTCCTCGATCGAGTGCTCCAGCGCGGCCGACACGGTGAAGTCCTCCACCCGCCCGCAGGTCTGGCAGATCAGGTGGTGGTGATGCTCGGTCAGCTCCTCGGCGAGCTCGTACCGAGCCCATTCGTCGGTGGTGACGATGCGGCGCACCACCCCGGCGCGCTCGAGGACCGACAGGTTCCGGTAGGCCGAGCTCTGGGCCAGCCCGCGCCGACGATGAAGGATCTCGGGGATGGTGAGCGGGGCGTCGGCCGCGCCGAGCACGGCGACGAGCTCGCGCCGGTTATCGGTGTAGCGCTGGCCGTCGGCCTGCAGCCGGGCGGCCGCCGTGCGGTCCAGCTCCGTCGTCACGCCGGCACCCTACCGGGAGCGGGTCGGCCGACCCGGTCCACCAGACCGCGCACCACGAGCGCCACGAGGAACCCCCCACCGCTCGCCAACGCCACCGCGGCACCGGCCGCCACGGGCCACAGCGCGCTCACCACCATGCCCACGAAGCCCGCACCGGCGCCCGCCGAGGCGGCGACGACCATGGCGGGCACGGCCCGGTCGGTGAACAGACGCGCCGTGAGCGCGGGCACCACGAGCAGCGCCAGCGCCAGCAACGTGCCGACGGCGGGGATGGCCACCGACATGGTGACGAGGACCGCCACCATCACCAGCGCGTCGAGCATCCCCGGCCGGTAGCCCTGCGCCTGCGCCGCCTGCGGGTCGAACGCCGCGAACACCAGCTCCTTGTGCAGCGCGGCGAGGACCAGGACGACCAGCGCGCCGAGCACCACGGTGGCCACGATGTCGCCCCGCGTCACCGTGAGCACCGACCCGACCATGTACGCGGTCAGGTCACGCGACCCGCTGGCGCGCGCGGACGCCAGCACCACCCCGAACGCGAACGCACCCGACAGCACCACACCGGTGACGGTGGCGTCCGCCACCACCCGCTGGCGGTCGAGCACGACGATGACGGCCACCAGCACGAGCCCGGCCCCGAAGCCACCGAGCACCAGGCTGACGCCGAGCGCTCCGGCCACCACGACGCCGGGGAACGTGGCGTGGCTCATCGTCACCACGAAGAACGGCAGACGGCGCAGCAGCACGTGCACGCCGACCAGCCCGGCGACGGCGCCGACGAGCACGGCCTCCAGCAGGGCGCGCCGGAAGAACCCGGTGCTCATGGTGTCGAGCAGGCGGCTCACGCGCCCACCCCGGCCGGACGGCGCACCAGGCGTCGAACCCCGCGCACCAGGCCCGCCGCCACGAACAGCAACGTGAGCACGAGCACCACGGTGGCGCCCGACGCCAGCCGCACGTCGTGGTGCAGCGACGCCTCGGTGGCCACCACCAGCCCGAGCCAGCCCCCCACGGCGCCCACGAGCGCGGCCACGCCCATCATCGGCAGGACCCGTTCGGTGAGGAGCCGCGCCGTGGCCGCCGGAGCCACCAGGAACGAGAGCACCAGGACGGCGCCGACCACCTGCACGGCGCCGACGACGGCGAGCGCCACCGCGCCGTAGAGCACCGCATCGAGCCGCGCCACGCGATAGCCGAGCGCCTCGGCGCCGGCGCGGTCGAACGCCACCAGCACCAGCTCCTTGTGCACCGCGCCGAGCCCGAGGCCGCACGCCACGCACACCAGCGCGGTCTGCGCCACCTGGCCCGGCGTCACGAACGAGAGCCGCCCGAACAGCTGCGTGGTCAGGTCGGCCTGGAAGCCGGCGCGGCGCGACACGACGAGCACGCCGAGCGCCACGAACGTGGCGATGACGACCGCCATCGCCGCGTCCTCGTCGACCCGCGGGCGCGTCGACAGCACGATGGTGATCGCCACCGCCGCCGCGGCGCCGGCCACGGCCCCCCCGAACAGCGAGGTGCCCGTGGCGAAGGCGATGGCGATGCCCGGGAAGGCCGCGTGCTGCACGGCCTCGGTGAGGAACGCCAGGCGGCGCAGCACGATGTGGACGCCGACGACGCCGCCGAGCACACCGAGCAGCGCCACCTGCAGCAGGGCGCGCCGCAGGTACGGCTGGCGGAACGGTTCGAGCAGCACGCGTACGGCCCGTTCAGTCCGTCTGCACGATGGTGCTGCCGGCCACCAGCTGGACGGCCCGGTCGCCGTAGGTCTCACGCAGTCGTTCGCCGGTCAGCGTCACCGGCACCGGCCCGAACGCCACCTGGTGGCGGTTCAACAGGCAGGCGTCGTCACAGGCGAGGTGGGCGATCGACAGGTCGTGGGTCGACAGGACGACGGCGGCGCCTTCAGCCCGCAGGCGGGCCAGCACGTCGAGGATGGCGTCGGTCGACGTGGCGTCGACGCCGTTGAACGGCTCGTCGAGCAGCAGCAGCCGGGCGCGCTGGGCGATGGCCCGGGCCAGCAGCACGCGCTGGCGCTGGCCGCCCGACAGGAGCCCGAAGCGGGTGGAGGCCCGCGCCGACAGGCCCACCTGTTCGAGCGCGTCGAGGGCGATGGCCCGGTCGGCGCGACCCGGGCGCCGCAGCCAGCCGATGCTCCGGTAGCGCCCCATGAGCACCACGTCGAGCGCGGAGACCGGGAACGTGGGGTCGAGCGCGTCGATCTGCGGCACGTAGGCCACCTCGCCGCGGGCGAGCACCGGCGTGCGCCCGAGGACCTCGATCGACCCGCTGGTGACGGGGACGAGCCCGAGGATGGCCTTCAGCAACGTCGACTTGCCGGCGCCGTTCGGCCCGATCAACGCCAGCGAGCGCCCGAAGGCCAGGTCGCCGTGCACGCCTTCCAGCACGGGCCTGCGGTCGTACGCCGCGTGCACGTCGTGCAGGCGCAGGGCGAGGGGCACGGCGGTCACGAGGTCATCCCAGGTTGTCCGCGAATGTCGCGGCGTTCTTCCGCATCATGGTGAGGTAGGTGTCGGCGCCGCTGCCGGGCGCGCCCAGCGAGTCACCGTAGAGGGCGTCCTCGCCCGAGACCACCTTCACGCCGGCCTCCGTGGCGATCGTCTGGGCCGTCTTCGGAGGCAGCGACGCCTCGGTGAAGATGACCTTCACCCCCTCGGCCTCGATGAGGTCGACGAGGTCCTTCAGCTCGGCGGCCGACAGCTCGGCCTGGGTGTCGACGCTGGGGATGATCGAACCCACGAACGTCAGCCGGTAGCGGTCGAGGAAGTAGCCGAAGGCGTCGTGGTTCGTGACGACCTTGCGGTTGGTCAGCGGGGCCAGCCTCGCCTCGATCTCGGCGTCGAGCGCGTCGATCTGCTGGGTGTAGGCCGCGAGCCGCTGCTCGTAGCCGGCCGTGTCGCCGGGGTCGGCCTTCGACATCGCCTTGGCCACGTTGGTGACCATGACCTTGGCGTTGCGCGGGTCCATCCAGGCGTGGGGGTCGTCGGTGCCGTCGACCTGCCGGGCGGTGACGCCCTCGGTGGCCGTGACGAGGGCGGCCTTGGTGCCCGACGCCTCGATGGCCTTGTCGGCCCAGGCGTCGAGGCCGAGCCCGTTGAGGACGACGACTTTGGCGGTGCGGATCCGCTCGATGTCGGCGGGCGACGCCTCGTACTCGTGGGCGTCGACGTTCGGTTTCAACAGGCCCACGACGGTGGCCCGATCGCCCGCCACGGCGCGGGCGAAGTCGGCCAGTTGGGTCGTCGTTGCCACGATCTTGAGCGTTGCGGCGCCCGGGGCGTCCCCGCCCCCGCCCGAGCCGCACGCGCCCAGCAGCACCGCGACGCCCACGAGGGCGGTGAGCAGGGCGATCGGGCGGCGGGCCATGACTCCTCCATCATAAGAATGAGAACGGTCCTCACACTAACGAGAACGGCTCTCACTGTTGCAGGCTCGGTGCCCATGACGTCCGTCACGTCGTACACTGGGTCCATGCGCACCCAGCTGCCGCCCGATGCCCTGGCCCGTGACGACCGGTTCAACCGGATCACCACGGCCGAACGCTTCGCCGACATGCGGCCGCTCGTCGGCCAGGACCGTCGCATCGACCTGGCCAGCGAAGACGTCGGCGACCGGGCCCGCCGCCAGATGCACGGCATCTTCGTCGGCGAGATCCAGGCGCTCGAAGGCGCCGGACGGACGGCCTTCGACTACGAGGTGGGCGACGGCACCAACGACACCATCCCGTTCGCCATGAAGCTCGACATGGCCCGCCAGTGCTGGGACGAAGCGCGCCACGTCGAGATCTCCCTCAAGCTCGGCGACCACATGGGCTCCGAGATCGGTGAGTACGCCGAGGCCGTCACGCTGTTCGAGGCCGCCTGCCACCCCGACCCCGTGTTCCGCCTGGCCGGCGTGAACCGGGCGCTCGAGGGCCTGGCCATCGACGTGTTCACCACCATGCGCGACTTCGCCGACGAGGTGAACGACCCGGTGCTGTGGTTCTGCGAGGACTGGATGCTGGCCGACGAGGTGACCCACGTGAAGATGGGCTCGAACTGGCTGCGCGACGTCACCAAGAACGACAAGGACCGCCAGAACCGGGCGCTCGAGTTCCAGCGCACCGTCGACGGGCTGTTCAACTTCCGGGGCCAGCGCGGCGACCGGCACGACGCCGTCATCCGCCTGGCCCGCAAGTTCCGTGAGATGGCCGGCTTCGACACCGCCGAGATCGACGCCATCGCCAAGATGGCCGAAGAGGCCCGCCTCGCCAACGTGGGCGCGTACTGACCGTTCTGCGACACTGACGGGCGTGTCCGAGACCCCGCCCGCAGAGGGCTTCCGCCAGACGCGTTACGCCGCGCCGCCCACGGCCACCACCGTGATCCTGGTCCGTCACGGCGAGTCGGCTGCGGCCCGGCTCGACGAGCCGTTCCCGTTGCGGGACGGTCACGGCGACCCGCCCCTCCACGCAGAGGGCGAGCGCCAGGCGGTAGAGGTCGGCGAGCGCCTGCGCCACGAGCGCATCGACGCCATCTACGTGACGACGCTGCAGCGCACCCACCAGACCGCGGCGCCCCTCGCCGCACACCTCGGCCTCACCCCGGTGGAGATCGCCGATCTGCGCGAGGTCCACCTGGGCGAGTGGGAGGGAGGTGTCCTGCGCGCCAAGGCCGCGGCCGGCGATCCGGTCTACCTGCGGATGCACGCCGAGCAGCGCTGGGACATCGTCCCCGGCGGCGAGCCGTGGGACGCCTTCCATGGGCGCACCCAGCGCGGACTGAAGACCATCGTGGCCGCCCACCCGGGCGGCCGGGTCGTGGCCGTCGTCCACGGCGGCGTCATCGGCGCGCTGCTCGGCTACGCCGCGCAGTCCCGCGGCTTCGCCTTCAACGGCAGCGACAACGCGTCGATCAGCGAGCTGGTGATCGACGGCGAGCTGCAGGTGGTGCGCCTCTTCAACGACACGGCGCACCTCTACGGCTAGTCCCGGCTAGTCCAGCTGCGGGCCGGCCCGGCGGGCCGCATCCAGATCGGTCATGGCGGCGCGCAGCTGCGTGATCCAGTCGCCCTGATGACGACCGACGAGACGGACGCACCAGGCGAGCGCCTCGCTGCGGCTGCGGGCCACGCCCGCGTCGATGAGCGTGTCGAGTACCTGGCGTTCGGGCATGCGCAGCCGGGTCATGACCGGGACGCCGAGCGACGTGAACACCTCGGTCCGATCGCCGCAGCGGGCACCCCACGCCACCTTGCGGCCGAACGCCACCTCGGCCTCCTGAGCGATGCCGATCCGGTCCTCGCGCGTGTCCTCGCGATGGGCCTTGATCCGGCCGGCCCACGCCACCTGCGCGGCCTCGGGGCTCAGATCGGGCGGGAGCTCGGGCCGCGGGACCTCGCCCACGACCAGGATCTCGTCCCGATCGACGGTGACGTCGACCGAGCCGACGAACCAACCAGCGGGGACACGGCCGGCGAACCAGGCGGTCAGATGTTCTTTGGCGTCCATGCCCGGAAGTGTACCCGTGTTGCTGTGATTACACGCTTACATTCCACCGGTGCCGGTGAAACGGGCCGCCTTCACGCCCCGCCGCGCCAGCTCGGCCAGCAGGTGCTCGGTGGGGAGCCGGGGATCGGCCAGGCCGTACGCCCCCGAGGGAAACGCGCCCGCCAGCACCTCGAGCGCCACCACCGCCGCCACCGCGCCAGCGCCGATGGCCGGACGGTCGATGGCCCCCAGCACCTCGATCTCACGGGCGCCCAGCCGTGGACCGCGCAGCTCGACCCGCACCGCCCCCAGGCCGCCCTCGGCATGGGGTGGGCGCATCATCGGCAGGCGCGACGTCAGCCGGTCGCGGCGGGTGGCGCTCGTGCGCGCCGCGATGCGCGTGGCCTCCGGGAACGCGTCGTGCAGCAGGAGGGGTTCGGCCGTCTCGGCCCGGTAGCAATCACGGCCTCCGACCGGTTCGGGGAACCAGCACAGCTCACGCCCCGAACCCGCCGGGCGGCTGAGCCATCCGTCGACCCGCCACGACAGCGACGTGCCCGCCAGCGAGTCGTGGTGCTGACGGGCACAGGCCGGGCCGCCCGTGCCGTGCTTGGCCACGTAGACCTCGTCCACGACATCGAAGGACCGGGAGGCGAACCGGGCCAGCAAGCACGACAGACCCGGGGAGAAGCCGGCACCGACCACCACGGGCACGCCGGCGCCAATGGCCCGCGCGTCGAGCGCCAACAACTCGGCGGCGTCCTCGGGCGAGTCGCACGCGCTCACGACCGCCACGCCCCGGTCGATCAGCGCCGTCGCCTCGGCCACGTGCCCGGCCGGCTGGGCCAGCACGACGACGCGCACGCCCGCCATGGCGGCGCTCGTGGGCGCCACCGACACCTGGCGGCCGAGCGCCGTGGCCACCCGCTGTGCCCGGGCACCGTCGGGGTCGACGAGCACCACCTCCACGTTGGGGCTGGCCACGAGCTGGCGCACCGCGCGCGTACCCACGGCGCCGGCTCCGAGGACCCCGACGCGCATCAGCGCGGTTCGTTCACGACGAGCTCGCGCCAGCCGCCGCTCTGGGGCGGGACGCCACCTTTGCCGCGCAGACGCATGGCGGCGGCCACGAGACCCGCCGCGACGAGGGCCAACAAGGCTCTACGCAAGGCTTTCACCGTGGGGCTAGCTGGAATCGAACCAGCGACCTTCACATTATCAGTGTGACGCTCTAACCAACTGAGCTATAGCCCCGCCGAAGCAGAGGGAGAGGTTAGCGGTCGGACCCGCCTCTGCGTCAACCGGCTTGCGGCGGAGGCGCCGTAGGTGGAGCGACGTTGGTACGGGGGCGACGACCGAGCCGTCGGTTGCTGCCGGTCTCCACCACGCGCACCTCCTCCTCCAGCACGGTGACGCGCACGCCGCCGACGAGATCCGTGATCAGGTTGAACATCACCGCCGCGGTCACGTTCAGACCGGTCCCGGCCACCGCCAGGAACACGCCGATGGGCCACGACGCCCGGTACAGACGTTCGCCGTTGATCGTGAAGACCTCGAGGCCGAACAGCTCGCGGACGAACCCCTCGACGTTCTCGACGGTGCCGGTGGTCCGGGCCAGGTTCCACAGCAGGACGCCGGCCACCAGCAGCACCACGTAGGCGAGGGCATAGAAGATCACCGAGATCTTGAGCACCGACCAGGCGTCGACCCGACGCACCACCCGGCTGACCCGTCGGATCCGCGTCCGCCGACGCAGCAACGAGCGCCGCGGTCGGCTCGGCGGCGGCACCGCGACGGGCGCCGTCTCGGGCTCGGTCACCACCGGCGGGCTCACGACGGGCGGGCTCACGACGAGGGGCTGGGCGATCGTGTCGTCGACCCGCAGCGCGGCCGGCGCACGGTCGTAGGTGATGTCGCCGAGCGCCACGGGCAGCGTCGCCAGACCCGGCGCCAGGTCGACGGTCTCGGCGTCGAGCACGGCCGTCAGGTCGGGCGACACCTGGCCGACGGGCATGGCGTGG
>JANPGL010000753.1:0-6582 GCA_031423915.1 Actinomycetes bacterium
GGCAAGACGAGCAAGAACGTCTACGAGACGCTCACCACCGACCACCCGAACGACCACGCTCGCTGGCAGGACGTGAACTGCTACAAGGGCCGCATCGGTCACATCAACTCGGGCGGCGAGTCCAAGGGCGCCAGCGACCTGGCCGACGCGGTGCGGACGGCCGTCATCAACAAGCGGGCCGGCGGTCAGGGCCTGATCTCGGGTCGCAAGGCGTTCCAGCGCCCGCTGTCGGAGGGCGTCCAGTTGCTCAACGCCATCCAGGACGTGTATCTGGACCCGTACGTCACGGTCGCCTGAACCGGGCCGATGGTCCCGGCTCGTCGGGACCATCGGCGCCGCTCGGTGGCGCGTGAATCGAGTCGAGTAGGTATACGTTGCGGTTACTGGTTCCTTGAGGGGAGGAAACGTGACTGATACGGCGGAACGCCGGGCAAAGATGCCCGAGCCGCTGCATGGGGTGGTCGTTCGTTTCGCCGGAGACTCCGGCGACGGCATGCAGATCACCGGAGACAGGTTCACCTCGGTGAGCGCGGCGTTCGGCAACGATCTCTCGACGTTGCCGGACTTCCCGGCGGAGATCCGGGCGCCAACGGGGACGGTGAACGGCGTCTCGAGCTTCCAGGTCCACATCTCGGACCACGACATCACCACGCCGGGCGACGCGCCCAACGTGCTCGTGGCCATGAACCCGGCAGCGCTGCGGGCGGACCTGAAGCGTCTGACGCCCGGCGGGCTCATCATCCTGAACGGGGACAACTTCGAGGAGCGCGACCTGACGAAGGCCGGCTACGCCTTCGATCCACGCGAAGACGGCTCGCTCAACGGCTACAAGGTCGTCGACGTCCCGATGACGCGACTCACGTACTCGGCCACCGAGCCGTTGGGCGTCAAGCAGCGTGATGCCGAGCGCTCGAAGAACTTCTTCGCCCTCGGGCTCATCTCCTGGCTGTACTCGCGTCCGGTCGAGACGACGATGGCGTGGATCGGCGAGCGGTTCGCCAAGAACACCCTCGTCGCCGAGTCGAACAAGGCCGCGTTCATGGCCGGCGTCGTCTTCGGCGAGAACACCGAGCTGTTCGACCACCCCTACTCGATCGCCGCCGCGAAGATGGCCCCGGGGGAGTACACGAACATCACGGGCAACACGGCCCTGGCCTGGGGCGTCGTCGCCGCCGGCCAGCTGGCCAACCTGCCGGTGACGCTCGGGTCGTACCCCATCACGCCGGCGTCCGACATCCTGCACGAGCTGTCGAAGCACAAGAACTTCGGGGTGCGCACGTTCCAGGCCGAGGACGAGATCGCCGCCGCCGGCTCCGCGCTCGGCGCGGCGTTCGCCGGTCACATCGGCGTGACCACGACGTCGGGCCCCGGCGTGTCGCTGAAGGGCGAGACGATCAGCCTGGCCATCTCGATGGAGCTGCCGCTCCTCGTCATCGACATCCAACGCGGTGGCCCGTCGACCGGCCTGCCCACCAAGACCGAGGCCGCCGACCTGAACATGGCGGTCTACGGCCGGCATGGCGAGTCGCCGCTGCCCGTGGTGGCCGCCTACAGCCCGTCGCACTGCTTCGACGCCGCCATCGAGGCCACCCGCATCGCCATCAAGTACCGCACGCCCGTCATCCTGTTGTCCGACGGGTACCTGGCCAACGGCTCCGAGCCGTGGCGCATACCCGACACCTCGACGCTGCCCGACATCTCGGTGAGCTTCGCCACGGAGCACAACCACACCAACGACGACGGCACCACCGAGTACTGGCCCTACAAGCGCGACCCCGAGACGCTGGCCCGCCCGTGGGCCATCCCCGGCACGCCGGGCCTGACGCACCGCATCGGTGGCATCGAGAAATCGGAGGGGCGAGGCGACATCGACTACTCGCCCGACAACCACTCGTTCATGGTCCACATGCGCGCCGCCAAGGTCGCCGGCATCGCCAAGGACATCCCGCTCGTCGACGTCGACGACCCCGACGGCGCCGACATCCTCGTGCTCGGCTGGGGCTCCACGTGGGGTGCCATCCGAGAGGCGATCACGAACCTGCGCGAGCAGGGCACGAAGGTGGCGCACGCCCACCTGGTCCACGTGAACCCCTGGCCCAGCAACCTGGGCGAGGTCGTGAGGAAGTACAAGACGGTGCTGATGCCCGAGCTGAACCTGGGGCAGCTCTGCCGCATGGTGCGGGCCGAGTTCCTCGTCGATGCCAAGCCGGTCTCCAAGGTGGCCGGCCTCCCATTCACGTCCGCCGAGCTCGAGGCGGCCATCCTGGAAGCGGCCAAGTGAGATGAGCGACACCATCGTTCCACTGACCACCAAGAAGGACTGGACCAGCGACCAGGAGGTGCGCTGGTGCCCGGGATGCGGTGACTACGGCATCCTGCTCGCCGTCCAGATGCTCATGCCCGATCTGGGCGTGGCGCCGCACAACACCGTGTTCGTGTCGGGCATCGGCTGTTCCAGCCGGTTCCCGTACTACATGAACACCTACGGGATGCACTCGATCCACGGCCGTGCGCCCGCCATCGCCACCGGCGTGGCCATCGCCCGGCCCGACCTCGACGTGTGGGTCATCACCGGCGACGGCGACGCGCTGTCGATCGGCGGCAACCACCTCATCCATGCGCTGCGTCGCAACGTGAACCTGACGATCCTGCTCTTCAACAACCGGATCTACGGCCTCACCAAAGGCCAGTTCTCGCCGACGAGCGAGCTCGGCAAGGTGACGAAGTCGACGCCCATGGGCTCGGTGGACCCGCCCTTCAACCCGCTCGCCGTGGCCCTCGGCGCCGAGGCCAGCTTCGTGGCCCGCACGCACGACCTCGACCGCAAGCACATGATGGAGACGTTCCGCGCCGCCCACGACCACAAGGGCGCCTCGTTCGTCGAGATCTACCAGAACTGCAACGTGTTCAACGACGCAGCGTTCGACGGCGTGACCGGCAAGCAGTCCCGGCCCAGCAACATGATCAACCTCGTGCACGGCCAGCCGATCCGCTTCGGCCCCGAGAACGAGCGCGGCGTGACGATGGGCTCCGACGGCCAGCTGCGGCTCGTGGACGTCGCCGACGTCGGCGAGGACGCGCTGCTGGTGCACGACGCCCACCGTTCCGACCCCAGCCTCGCCTTCGCACTGGCGCGGCTGTCGCACGACGACCACTCGCCGACGCCCTTCGGGATCTTCCGTTCGGTCGACCGCCCCGAGTACGCGTCGTCGGTGGCCGCGCAGGTGGTGCAGGCGGCCGAGAAGAAGGGGCCGGGGGACCTCGACGCGCTGCTGCGCTCCAACGGCACCTGGTTCGTGGCCTGACGATCCGACACGAGGGGGCGCTCCGGCTGGCCCGGGGCGCCCCCTCGGCGCGCCCGGGCCGGACCGGGTACCGTGACCGGCGGGTGGCCGGCACGGGGGTGGCCGGGCCTCGACGGAGGGGTCATGAAGTTCGGGTACCTGTCATTGAACGACGCCGGGGGCATCCGCCCCGACCGGCTCGCCCGCGAGCTCGAAGGGCGCGGCTTCGAGTCGATGTGGGTGCCCGAGCACAGCCACATCCCGTCGGATCGGGCGACCGCGTACCCGGGAGGCGGGGACCTGCCGGACGGCTACTGGCACATGATGGACCCCTTCGTCTCGTTGCAGGCCGCGGCGTCGGCCACCACCTCGCTGACGATCGCCACCGGGATCTGCCTGATCCTCGAGCACGATCTGCTCGACCTGGCGTGCACGGTCGCCACGCTCGACGTGCTGTCGGCCGGGCGGGTGCTACTCGGCATCGGCGTGGGCTGGAACGCGGAGGAGCTGGCCAACCACCGGCCCGACCTGCCGTTCAAGCTCCGCTACTCGGCCATGCGCGAGCGCGTCGCCGCGCTGAGGTCGATCTGGACCGAGGAGACCCCGAGCCTCGACGGTCGCTTCGAGCGGTTCTCGCCCTCGTGGGTGTACCCGAAGCCGGAGCAGGCGACGGTGCCGATCGCCCTCGGCAACGCCGGCCGCGTCGGCATCCAGCACGCCGCCGAGTACGCCGACGAGTGGTGCCCCATCGACGCCCAGCTCCTCAACGACTCGGGCCGCCCCGACGTGGTCGGTGGCATCGAGCTCTTCCGCCGCTTGGCCACCGAGGCTGGCCGGGACGCGGCGTCCATCCCGATCACGATCTTCGCGTTCGGCCGCCTCGACCGCGAGCGCATCGAGTCGTACGCCGCTCTCGGCGTCGAACGGATCGTCTTCCCGCCGACGACCATGAACCGCCACGACGAGCAGACGGCTCTGACGCGCCTCGACCGCCTGGCACCGCTGATCGACGAGCTGCGCGGCTAGAGCGGCCGGAGCACCAGCCCCGTCGGCGGCTTGGGCGCGAAGAACGTCGACTTCGGCGGCATGAGCACGTGCTCGGTAGCGGTGCGGCGGATCTCGGCGATCGGCACCGGGCGGAGCAGCACGCCCCATTGCGCCTCGCCGGCCCGCAGCGCACCGAGCACGCGGTCGACGCCGTGCTGGTAGCGAACGTCGTGGGGCACCTCGGCCAGCGCCGCCTGGAGGCGCAGCGAGTCGAGGTCGCGCAGGCCCTCGAAGGCGTCGGAGCGGGGTCGGAGCCAGGTGCCCTGGCCGTCGGGGCCCACCAGGCACAGCGCGCCGCGCGCCACGACCTCGACCGCCGTGGCCGGCGTGACGGGGCCGGCGGGCGAGAGATCGAAGAACGCGGCCAGGTGGGCAGGCACGTCGATCGTGGCCGGCACCGAGCTGATGAGCCGATGGATGGCCTGGACGAACAGACCCTCGGGCGACAGCGCGGTCACGAGCGTCATCGTCAGGTCGTACCCGCCGGGCACATCGCCCGTGGCCGCTCGCCGCTCGGCCCGGAAGGTGCGGGCCACCGCGTACCGGTGGTGGCCGTCGGCGATGACCACCGGGGCCGAGCCGATCACCCGCGCGATGCGGGCGCAGGCGTCAGGATCGTCGATGCGGGTGAGGTCGTGGGTGACCCCGTCGGCCGTGAACCTGCCGACCGCGGCCCCGGGCAGCTCGCCGAGCTCGGCGAAGCCGTCGGCCATCGACAGGCCCCACACCGGCGACAGGTTGGCGTCGGTGGCCCGGGTCAGGTCGAGCCGATCGCTCTTGTCCTTCGGGGTGGTCTGCTCGTGCGGCAACACGTCGCCGGTGGCATCCACCGGCAGGACCTCGAGACCCCCGATGTAGCCCGTGATGGCGCGCGGTTGGCCGGCCTCGTCGTGGAACGTCATGCGGTATCGGGTGAAGCTCGGCGCCGGGTCGGACACCAGCGTGCCTGCGGCGCGCCACCCGGCCAGCAACCGCGCCGCGTTGGCGTAGCGCTCGGCCCCCTCGGGCGGCTCCGGCACGTCGACGTGCACCACGTTGGCTGCGTCGAGTGCGCCGTAGTGGGCCCGGTCGGAGGCGGAGAGCACGTCGTAGGGCGGCGCCGTGACCCGCGTGAGGTCGAGGTCGTGACGGTAGCGGAGGCCGGTGAACGGTTCGAAGCGGGGCACGCCCGCCAGGCTTCCACACGGCGTGCCACGATCGCAGCGTGACCAACGTCCCCGCCCTCATCTGCGATCTCGACGGCGTCGTCTGGCTGGCCGACCATGCCATCGCCGGCGCCGCAGAGGCCATCGCCCGCATGCGTGCCGCCGGTGGCACCGTCCTGTTCGTGACCAACAACTCGTCGGTCCCCGTCGCCGACGTGGAGGCCAAGCTGGCCCGCTTCGGCATTCCCGCCGGCGGCGACGTGCTGACCTCGGCCCAGGCCGCCGCCCAGCTCCTGGCGCCCGGAGAGCGGGCGTTCCTGTGCGCCGGTCCGGGCGCGGCCGAGGCGTTGCTCGCCCGCGGCGTGGTGCTGGTCGACGGCCCGCCGGCCGATGCGGTGGTCGTCGGCTTCCACCGCACGTTCGACTACGAGGAGCTGCGACGCGCGGCGGCCACGGTGCGCGCCGGCGCACGGCTCATCGGCACGAACGACGACTCGACGTACCCGACGCCCGATGGCCCGATCCCGGGTGGTGGAGCGATCCTGGCCGCCGTGACCGTCGGGTCCGGAGCGACACCGATCGTCGCCGGCAAGCCCTACGCGCCGATGGCGACGCTCGTCCGCGCCCGCCTCGGCGAGGCGACGGCCACGGCCGTGATGGTGGGCGATCGCGCCGATACCGATGGCCGCTTCGCCGTCGAGCTCGGCTGCCGGTTCGGGCTCGTGCTGTCGGGCGTCACCCGACGCGCCGACCTCCCGATCGATCCGACGCCCGACCTGGTGGCCGACGATCTCGCCGGCCTGGTGGACGCGCTGCTCTGACGAGCCGTCGACGAGCGCCGGCCGGCGGGGTCAGATCGACGGCGGCGGCCAGGGGCTCAGCGGGGTCGCCTCGGGTTCGGGCTCAACCCGGTCACGTTGGAGCAGCCCGACGACCACACCGAACAGGAAGCCGCCGACGTGCGCCACCCACGCCACGTTCGACGAGGAGTCGGTGAAGAACTGCAGCACGAACCACGCCGCCAGCAGCACCCAGGCGCGCAACCGCACCCAGATCACGAAGAAGATCGCCGTGGTGATCTTCACCCGCGGGAACCACACGAGGTA
>JANPGL010000754.1:0-14195 GCA_031423915.1 Actinomycetes bacterium
GAGCAGTGCCGCTGGATGGTGGCGCCGCCGGTGGTGACCGGCATGCCGGCCAGCAGGCCGGCGAGCCGGGCCAGGTTGCCGGCGCCGTGGGCGCCGTTGCCGAGGTACAGGTCCTCGACGGCCTCGGGCTCCACCCCCGACTTGGCCACCGCGTGCTTGATGGCGTGGGCGGCCATCGACATGGCGGGGGTCATGTTGAACCCGCCACGGGCCGATTTGGCCAGACCGGTACGGGCGTAGGAGACGACGACGGCTTCGCGCATGCAGGGTTCCCCAATCGGTGTCCGCCGACCGTCCGGTCGAGCAGAGAGATGCCGCAATTGTGTGTGCTGCCCGCCCGGCCGTGCAAGATGCGTCCCATGGCAGCCATCAACCCGGTCACGGACCTGACCCTCGACGGCGACGTCGCGGTCATCACGCTCGACTCGCCGCCCGTCAACGCGCTCAGCTCCGGCGTGCGTGACGGCCTCTACGAGGGCTTCAAGGCGGCGATCGCCGACCCCGCCGCGGCGTCGATCGTGCTCATCTGCGCGGGCCGCACGTTCATCGCCGGCGCCGACATCTCGGAGTTCGGTGGGGCGGCCAAAGGCGCCAGCCTGTTCGAGGTCCAGGAGATGATGGAGAGCTCGCACAAGCCGGTGGTGGCGGCCATCCACGGCACCGCCCTCGGAGGCGGTCTCGAGGTCGCCCTGTGCGCCCACTACCGCATCGCCGTGCCCAGCGCGAGGTGCGGCCTGCCGGAGGTGGCCCTCGGCCTGCTGCCGGGCGCCGGCGGCACCCAGCGCCTGCCCCGCATCGCCGGGCCGGCCAAGGCGCTCCAGATGATGACCGACGGGAACCACGTGCCGGCCAAGGACTGCCTGTCCATGGGCCTGGTCGACGAGCTGGCCACCGAGGGCCAGCTGCTGGCCGACGCCGTGGCGTTCGCCCGCCGGCTCGTGGCCGAGAACCGGCCGCTGGCCAAGGTGAGCGACCGCCCGGTCGAGCCGATGTCGGCCGACGAGTTCGCCGCGTTCCGAGCCGCCAACGCCAAGCGCTTCCGCGGCTTCAAGGCGCCCGAGGCCATCATCCAGACCGTCGAGGCGGCGGTGAACCTGCCGTTCGCCGAGGGCATCGCCGCCGAGCGCCGCCTCTTCGGCGGGCTGGTCACCTCGAGCGAGTCGGCGGCCCAGCGCTACGTGTTCTTCGCCGAGCGCGAGGTGTGGAAGATCCCCGACGTGCCGCCGACGACGCCCACGATCCCCGTGGCCAAGGTCGGTATCATCGGGGCCGGCACCATGGGCGGCGGCATCGCCATGAACTTCGTGAACGCCGGCATCCCCGTCACCATCGTCGAGACGGCCCAGGCCGCGCTCGACCGTGGTCTCGGGGTGGTGAAGGCCAACTACGAACGCAGCGCGCGCAACGGCCGGTTCCCGCTGGCCGACGTCGATCGCCGCATGGGTCTCATCACGCCGTCGCTGTCGCTCGACGATCTGGCCGACGTCGACCTGGTCATCGAGGCGGTGTTCGAGCGCATGGACATCAAGCGCGAGGTGTTCACCAAGCTCGACTCCATCTGCAAGCCCGGGGCCATCCTGGCCACCAACACGAGCGGGCTGAACATCGACGAGATCGCCTCGGTCACCAAGCGACCCGAGGCCGTCATCGGCCTCCACTTCTTCTCGCCCGCCAACGTGATGAAGCTCGTCGAGGTCGTTCGTGCCGACCACACGTCGCTCGAGGTCATCAACACCTCGATGCAGCTCGCCAAGAAGATCGGCAAGATCGCCGGGCTCGTCGGCGTGTGCCCCGGCTTCGTCGGCAACCGCATGCTGGCCCAGCGCGCTCGGGAGGCACAGGCCCTCATCGACGAAGGCGCCATGCCGTGGGACGTGGATCGCGCCCTCTACGAGTTCGGGTTCGCTATGGGACCGTTCCAGATGAGCGACCTGGCCGGTCTCGACATCGGCTGGGTGAAGGAGAACTCGAAGGGCGCCACCATCCGCGACCGCCTGTGCGAGCTCGACCGGCGCGGGCAGAAGAACGGCAAGGGCTACTACGACTACGACGACCAGCGCGTCGGTTCGCCGTCGGCGGTGACCGAGGAGATCGTGCGCGAGTTCGCCGCCCGCAGCGGCAAGCCGGCCCGCACGTTCACCCAGGACGAGATCGTGCAGCGGCTCGTGTACCCGATGATCAACGAGGGGGCCAAGATCCTCGAGGAGGGCAAGGCCATCCGGCCGTCGGACATCGACATCATCTGGATCAACGGGTACAACTGGCCTGCCTACCGGGGCGGTCCCATGTGGTGGGGTGACCACGTAGGCCTCGACAACGTGCTGGCGTACCTGCGCGAGCAGGAGGCGGCGGCCGGTCCGCAGTGGAAGCCCGCCGCGCTGCTCGAGCGGCTCGTCGCCGAAGGCAAGGGGTTCGCGTCAGTGAAGGCCAAGTGACCGCACGGCCTCGTCGCGCAGGTCCCGTTTGAGGATCTTGCCCGACGCGGTCCGGGGGAGTGGCTCCGTGGTGAGCTTCAGGTAGCGCGGCACCTCGAAACGGGCGAGGTGCCGCTCGAGGAAGCCGCGCAGCTCGTCGACGTCGAGGCCGGGGCCGCCATGCACGGTGGCGCCGACCTCCTCGCCGAGCCGCTCGTCGGGCACGGCGTACACCGACGCTTCGAGCACACCCGGATGCATCAGGAGCGCGTTCTCGACGACACCGCAGCCGATGTTCTCGCCACCGCGGATGATCAGGTCCTTGATGCGATCGACGATGTAGAGGTACCCCTCGTCGTCGAGGACGGCCACGTCGCCCGTTCGGAACCAGCCCTCCTCGGCGAACACCTCGGCGTTCACATCGGGACGCTCCCAGTACTCGCGGAACATGGCCGTGCCGCGCACCTGCAGCTCGCCGCGCTGGCCCGCCGGCAGGGCCGCGCCGGCGTCGTCGACGATGCGGAGCTCCATCACCGACGGGCAGCGGCCCGACGAGGCGGGGTGGTCGAGGTAGTCCTGCCCGACGATGCCGGCGCCGATGGCGTTCGTCTCGGTCATGCCCCAGCCGGTGTTGGGCACCGCGGAAGCGATGGTGGCATCGATCTGACGCACCTGCTCCGGGGCGCGCGGCGCGCCACCGCCACCGACGACGCGCAGCGAACCCAGATCACGGCTCGTCGTGCGGGCGACGCGCACCAGGTCGCCGGTCATCGCGGCGGGTGCCACCACCGAGTTGACGCGCTCGCGCTCGATGAGCTCCGCGGCGTGCTCGGCGTCCCACTTGTACATGCACACGAGCTTGCGCTGCGCCCGGTACGACATCAGGTAGACGGCATGTGATCCGGTCACGTGGAAGAGCGGCACGGCCAGCAGCGCAGCGGGCTGGTCGGGGCCCGGTTCCGGCGGTGCGGCGCCCGTGACCAGTGCATAGGCGGCCGCGTCGAGCTCCCAGGACCACAGCGCCGAGAGCACGGCGCGGTGCGTCGACAGGACTCCCTTCGGGTGGCCGGTCGACCCCGACGTGTAGAAGATCGTGGCCGGGTCGTCGGGCGCGATCGTCGCCGGAGGCATCGCCACGTCGCCCACCGCGGCGAGGCGCCGGGCCAGGTCGTCGGCGCGGTCGGTGCGGACCGGGATGACGGCCACGTCGGGCCGGGGTGCGCCGCGGGTGAGGCGGTCGAGTCGCTCGGCGTCGGCGAACAGGACGGTGGCGCCGCTGTTGTCGAGGCCGTAGACCAGTTCGTCGGGCTGCCACAGCGCGTTCATGGCGACGGCGACGGCACCGATCGACGTGACCGCCGTGAAGGCCAGCACCCATTCGGGGTAGTTCCGCAGCGCGATGGCGACCCGATCCCCCGGGCGCACGCCGTGCTCGGTCACCAGCAGGTGCGCGATGCGGCGCGCGGTGGCGTGGGCCTGGGCGAACGTGAGCCGTTCATCGGCGTAGACGAGGAACTCGGCGTCGCTCGCCGTCTGCTCGAACAGGTCGCGCAGCGACGCCGGGGCGTTGGCGAAGGCGCGGTGCGGGCGACCCGAGATCTCGACGGTGCGGAGCTCGTACGGTTCGCCCGGGGCGGTGAGCCGGGCGAGGGCCTCGGCGCGGGTGGGTGTGTTCACGGCGGGCATCGTGGCGCGGTGACGGGCGGCGCGCCAGCGGCCGGTGCGGCGTGGCGCATTGACCCCGGCCAGCTGATCCCGGTACCGTCCGGCCGCGGCGACGGGGGGTTGCACGATGACCGAGTTCTGTCTGGTCGACAAGGCCGACCACATCATGACGGTGCGGATGAACCGACCGGAGCGTCTCAACGCGCTGCACCCGCCGGCCAACGCCGAGCTGGGCCGCGTGTTCGACGAGTTCGCGGCCGACGCCGACCTGTGGGTGGCCATCATCACGGGCGAAGGTCGGGGATTCAGCGCCGGCAACGACCTGCGCTACCAGGCCGAGGGCGGCGAGCGCGTGCCCACGCCGCGCGGTTTCGGCGGCCTCACGAGTCGGTTCGACCTGACCAAGCCCGTGATCGCCGCTGTCAACGGCGTGGCCATGGGCGGCGGGTTCGAGATCGCCCTCGCCTGCGACCTGATCATCGCCTCGGACCGGGCCACGTTCGCCCTGCCCGAGCCGAAGGTCGGTCTGGCGGCGCTGGCCGGTGGCCTGCAGCGCCTCGCGCATCAGATCGGCTCGAAGCGAGCTCTCGGGATGATCCTCACCGGGCGTCACGTGCCGGCCGACGAGGGGCAGTCGCTCGGCTTCGTCAACGAGGTCGTGCCGCACGACGAGCTGCTCGACCGGGCCCGGGGCTGGGCCGATCAGATCCTGGCCTGCTCGCCACTGTCAATCCGGGCCAGCAAGGACGTGGTCTATCGCAGCCTGTCGACCGCGTCGCTGCAGGAGTCGATGGAAGCCGACTACGAGTCGGTGCGCGCCCTCGTGCGCAGCGAGGACTTCGTAGAAGGGCCGCTGGCGTTCAGCCAGAAGCGGGCGCCGAACTGGAAGGGTCGCTGAGCGCCGGTCCCGGTACGATCGGTCCGTGACCTGTACCCACCGACCGTGCTGAAGCGACTCCTCACCTCGTATCTCGGTCGCTACCGGCGCGAGCTCGTGCTCGTGCTCGTGTTCCAGACCATCCAGACGCTGGCTGCGCTGTTGCTACCCACGCTGAACGCCCGCATCATCGATCGTGGCGTGGCCAGGGGGAACACGCGACTGATCTGGTCGCAGGGCAGCGTCATGCTGGTCGTGACGCTCCTGCAGATCACGTTCTCGGTGGCCGCCGTGTACTTCGGGTCGAAGGCGTCGATGGGCTTCGGGCGAGACGTGCGGGCGTCGATGTTCCACCGGGTGAACGAGTTCTCGTCGCGGGAGGTGGCGGTCTTCGGTGCGCCCTCGCTGATCACCCGCATCACCAACGACGTCCAGCAGGTCCAGATGCTGGTGCTCATGACGTGCACGCTGCTGGTCGCCGCACCGATCACGGCGATCGGCGGCATCGCGTTGGCGCTGCACCAGGACGTGGGGTTGGCGTGGATCCTGCTCGTGGCCATCCCGGTCCTGCTGCTGGCCGTGGGCACCACGATCTCGCGCATGGTCCCGCAGTTCAAGCTGATGCAGGAGCGCATCGATCGCATCAACCAGGTGCTGCGCGAACAGCTGACGGGCATCCGGGTGGTGCGTGCCTTCGTGCGCGAGCCGGAGGAGACGCAGCGCTTCCGGGACGGCAACGCGGCGCTGACGGCCACGGCCCTGCGGTCCGGCCGGCTCATGTCGTTCATGTTCCCCACGGTGATGGCGGTGGTGAACGTGGCGAGCGAGGCGGTGCTGTGGTTCGGCGCCGGACGCGTGGCCAACGGTCAGATGAGCGTCGGTGCGCTGGTCGCCTTCCTCACGTACCTGACCCAGATCCTGATGGCGATCATGATGGCCACCTTCATGGCGGCCCTGCTGCCCCGGGCGTCGGTGAGCGCTGACCGCATCGTCGAAGTGCTCGAGACGCAAACGTCGGTGGTGGTGCCCGAGCACCCCGTCACCGCGGTCGCCGGTCCGGCGTCGCTCGAGCTCCGCGGTGTCGGCTTCCGCTACCCGGGCGCCGAGCAACCCGTGCTGGAAGGCATCACCGTGCACGTGGGCGCCGGCGAGACGCTGGCCGTCATCGGGTCGACCGGCGCCGGCAAGACCACGCTCGTGAACCTCGTGCCCCGTCTTCTCGACGCCACGTCGGGCTCAGTGCTGTTCCACGGCGTCGACGTGCGCGAGCTCGATCCGGCGCTCCTGTGGGCCCGGGTCGGGTTGGTGCCGCAGCGGCCGTACCTGTTCTCGGGCACGGTGGCCAGCAACCTGCGCTACGGCAAGCCCGACGCCTCCGAGGACGAGATGTGGGAGGCGCTGCGCATCGCCCAGGCGGCCGACTTCGTCGAGGCGATGCCGGGCGGGCTCGACGCCCCCATCGCCCAGGGAGGCGCCAGCGTGTCGGGCGGCCAGCGTCAACGCCTGGCCATCGCCCGGGCGCTCGTCCACCGGCCCGAGGTGTACGTGTTCGACGACTCCTTCTCGGCGCTCGACCTGGCCACCGATGCCCGTCTGCGCGCGGCGTTGGCGCCGGTGACGCGCGACGCCGTCGTGCTCATCGTGGCCCAGCGCGTCTCGACCATCCGACGGGCCGAGCAGATCCTCGTGTTGGAGGACGGCGTCGCCGTCGGGCTGGGCACGCACGAGGCGCTGGTGGCCGAGTGCCCGACGTACCAGGAGATCGTGGCCTCCCAGGTCACCGCCGACGACAGCGAGCGCGCCGCGTGAGCCGGCCCGGGAGCCCGGCGTCCGAGAACGGGGACGACGCCGCCGCTCACCGGCCACCGCCGTCCGAGCTGCGCGCCGGTCCCGGCACCGGGCGGATGAGCACGGTCGGCGTGCCGGCCGAGCGATCGAAGGACTTCGGCGGCACGGCGCGCAGACTGCTGGCTCGCATGGCGCCCGAGCGGATCCTGCTCGGCGTGGTGGCCGTGCTGGCGCTGGTGAGCGTCACCCTCGTGGTGCTCGGTCCGCGCATCCTCGGTCGCGCCACGGACGTGATCTTCAATGGCCTGCTGAAGCGCAACGGGGCCACCGGCATCGACACCAACCGGCTCCACCACCTGCTCTACCTGGCGCTCGGGGTGTACCTGGCGTCGTACGTGCTCGCCTACGCCCAGGCGTTCCTGCTGGCGGGCATCGTGCAACGCACCATGTTCGGGCTGCGCGGCGAGGTCGAGGCCAAGCTCCACCGGCTCCCGCTCGGGTACGTCGACCGCCACGCCCGTGGCGACCTGCTCAGCCGCGTCACGAACGACATCGACAACGTCGCACAGAGCCTGCAGCAGACGCTCAGCCAGCTGCTCACGTCGTTGCTCACGCTCGTCGGCGTGCTCGTGATGATGTTCATCGTGTCGCCGGTGCTGGCCATCATCGCGGTGGTCACCGTGCCCACCTCGTTGCTCACGATGAAGCAGATCGCCAAGCACTCCAAGAAGCGCTTCGTGGCGCAGTGGCGTCACACGGGTGCGCTCAACGGGCTCGTGGAGGAGGCGTTCACCGGGCACGCAATCGTGAAGGCGTTCGGACGTCAGCACGAGGTCGAGGATCGCTTCGCCACGACGAACGAGCAGCTTCACGACGCCAGCCTCGGGGCCCAGGTGCTCGCCGGTGCCATCCAGCCGGCGATGATGTTCATCGGCAATCTCACCTACGTCGCCATCGCCGTGGTGGGTGGCCTCCGGGTGGCGTCGGGCGCCATGGGCCTGGGTGACGTGCAGGCGTTCATCCAGTACTCGCGCCAGTTCACGATGCCGCTCACACAGACCGCCTCGATGATGAACGTGCTCCAGTCGGGCATCGCCTCGGCCGAGCGGGTGTTCGAGCTCCTGGACGCCGACGAGCAGACGCCCGACGCCGATCCTGCCGACGCCGAGCCGGCCCCGCCCGTGCGGGGCCGCGTGACGTTCGAGCACGTGCGCTTCTCGTACGACCCGGCCAACCCACTCATCGAGGACCTGTCGCTCGTGGCGGAGCCCGGTTCGACCGTGGCCATCGTCGGGCCGACCGGCGCGGGCAAGACCACCTTGGTCAACCTGCTGATGCGCTTCTACGAGCTCGATGGTGGGCGCATCACGCTCGACGGTCGCGACGTCGCCACCATCGGCCGGCGCGAGCTGCGTTCGAACGTGGGCATGGTGCTCCAGGACACCTGGCTGTTCGCCGGCACCATCAGGGAGAACATCGCCTACGGCAACCCGGCGGCCACCGACGAGCAGATCCTGGCGGCGGCTCGGGCCACGTACGTCGACCGCTTCGTCCACTCGCTGCCCGACGGCTACGACACCCGTCTGGACGACGAGGGGGGCACCGTGAGCGCGGGCGAGCGCCAGCTCCTCACGATCGCCCGTGCCTTCCTGGCCGACCCGACGATCCTCGTGCTCGACGAGGCCACGAGCTCGGTCGACACCCGCACCGAGGTCCTCATCCAGCGAGCCATGGCGGCCTTGCGCGCCCAGCGCACGAGCTTCGTGATCGCCCACCGGCTCTCGACCATCCGGGACGCCGACGTCATCCTGGTGATGGAGCACGGTCGCATCGTCGAGAAGGGTTCGCACGACGAGCTGCTGGCCGCCGACGGTGCCTACCACCGGCTGTACCAGGCCCAGTTCGCCGCTCCCGCGGCCGACGTGGCGTGATGCGGTCGTTGCTGCACCCGAACGGTTGACGGCGCGTTGACGGAACGCACGTCCGGGCGGTCCGCGGGCGGGCGCACCATGGCGGCATGACCACGACGACGCTCGCCACCCGCCCCGCCATCACGCCGGCCGCCACGGTCGCCGCCTACGGGCTGCGCCAGCCCACGGTGGCGGATGCCCAGGCCTCCCTCGAGCGGATCTACGGGCCCGACGAGGCCCCTTCGATCTGGGCCGAGCTGGCGCTCAGCGGGCGCGTGGCCATCGACATCGACGAGGTCGTGACGACCATGCTGGCGAGCTCCCATGACGTCGTGCGCCTCTGCGGCCAGGCCCTCCAGATTCGGCTCCGCTCGTACGCCCACCTGTCGGCGGCCCAGGCCGCTGTCGGCTGATCGGCTCGCCGGGCCCGCGTTACCGGTCCTGACGACCTGGTCGCGCCGAACCGCTCCGGGCCACGCTGGTGACCGTCTGCGGATCGAGCAGCGGGCGCCCGGTCCACTCCACCTTCGGACGTACCACGGTCAGCTCGTAGGTGGCGAACGCCTCGGCGAGACCGTCGGCCTCTTCGTCCCCGTGGAGCAGGGCGACGACCGCGACGAACCAGCCCCGCCACTCGGCGCCGTGGCCGGCGACGCGGGGGTGTCGGAGGTGGGTGACGGCGTGCGCCAGTTCGTGGGCCACGGTCGAGATCTCGACGATGGTCCCGAAGCCGACTCGACGGTCGCTGGTGCAGTAGCTGTCGACGCGGCGGGTGCGCAGCACGGTGATCGGTTCGGGGTGCAGCCGACGCCAGGCCGGAGACCCGAGAACCTGCTCGGTCAGTCGTATGGCGTCGTCCGGATCGATGGTGCCCAGCAACCAGGAGCCTTCGAACGCGAAGCGCTCGGCGTCGTAGGCGGCCTGGCGCTGCCGGTCGACGGGAGGGCGGCGTGACGTCACGCGCCGAGCTCCGGACGGGCCCCCGGTACGGCGCGGCGGCGGCCCGAGTCGCGCCCGGCGCGGTAGCCCGCACCGCGGGCCTCGGTGTTCCCGGCATCCCGGGGGGCGACGCCGCGCAGGCGCTTGCGGGATACGGCCTCGGCCACGCGCTCGGACCGGGCGACGAAGACCAGCGCGGTCGATGCCGCGGCGTCGGCGCCCCGTTCGACGGCGTCGTCAGCTTCGGCCATCCGGGCCGCCTCGGCGAAGCGGTCCCGCACACCCGCGGCGAACCCGACGAGGAAGCTGCGTCGCATGTCGAGCGTGATCTGCTGGTTCGACCCGCGCAGGGTGGCGGCATCCGTGAGCGCTTGGGGCACGAGCGTGGCGATGAGGCGCCGGGCCCGTTCGGCGTCGGAGCGGTGGCCGGTGAGCTTCACCTGGTACCGCAGACCCGTGGCGATCCACCAGAGCTTGCACGAGTAGGCGACCGCGACCGCGTCGCCGATGGTGGTGGCCAGCAGGCCGTAGCGCGAGCGGAACTCGCCGACATCGATGTCGACCACCTCGTCGTCCCGCTCGTCGCGTGCCGCCACGGTGGCGTCGATGCGGTGCTTGGCCATCAGCGCCAGTGCCTTGGCTTCGAACGATTCGCGCTCCGCCGGCGTAGCACCGGCGTCGCGGGCCTGTCGCAGGAGCTTGGCCACCTTCGCCACCACCGCATCGAGCACGTCGTCGGTGACGGCGGCGGGGTGGAAGCGGAAGCGGGTGTCGTCCATGGCGGCGCGTTGACGCTAGCCGCGAGGTCTCGGGTTTGGCCCGGGGTCTCCCGGGTACCTGCCCACCATGGAGCACGAACCATCGATGCAGGCACTCTCGGACCCTCCTCCGCCCACCCCGGCGCCGGCGCCGGCGCCGGGCGATCCTCCGGGCACCGTCCCGCCGCCCACGCCCTCGCCCGATCCGTCCCCGGTCCCCCCGTGGACCGACGAGCCGAAGGCGAGTGGGCGCTGATTTCTGCACGGGCCGCGGCGTGACCGAGGGGTTTGTCGCGGTGGCCCGCCGGGCACACCGAGGTCTACGACGGCGAGTGTCGGGTGTCCCCGCCCGCCATCCGGTGCTCGCCGTCGTAGACCCTCACCGGCATCCGTTTGCGGTCCACCCTGAGCCCGGAGCTACGGTTCGGCTCGTCCGTGCGAGTCGAGGGGGTCGACATGTCCGGGATCTGTGAGGGTCGCGTCGTCGTGGTCACCGGTGCCGGTCGCGGTGTCGGCCGCGGCCATGCACTGGAGCTGGCCTACCAGGGTGCCCGAGTGATCGTGAACGACCTCGGCTGCGAGGTGGACGGAACGGGTTCGTCACCCGATTTCGCCAACGACGTCGTGGCCGAGATCCGCGCCGCGGGGGGTGAGGCGGTGGCCAACACGACCGATGTCGGTTCGGCCGAAGGCGCCCGTTCGCTGGTGCAGGACGCACTCGACCACTTCGGTCGGCTCGACGTGCTGATCAACAACGCCGGCATGCTGCGCGACCGCGTCCTGGCCAACATGACCGAGGACGAGTGGGACGCCGTGATGTTCGGGCACCTGCGCACGACCTACCAGCCGAGCCACGTGGCCGCCCAGTACTGGCGAGACATGGCCAAGGGCGGCAACGCCCACGACGCCCGCATCATCAGCACGTCGTCGGCGTCGGGCCTGTTCGGGAATCCGGGGCAGGCCAACTACGGCGCCGCCAAGGCGGGCATCGCCGCCTTCACGATCATCGCCGCCAAGGAGCTCGCTCGCTACGGCGTCACGGCGAACGCCATCGCGCCGGCCGCCCGCACGCGCATGACTGCGCCGCTCGGCATGGGCGACGGCCACAAGGAGGGCGAGTTCCACTGGACGGACGCCGAGAACGTCGCGCCCCTCGTCACGTGGCTGGCCAGTTCGCAGTCGGCGGCGGTGACGGGTCGGGTGTTCGAAGTGATGGGCGGCCGCATCGGTGTGGTCGAGGGTTGGACGCGCGGCCCGTTCGTCGACCGGCGCGACCGGTGGGATCCGGCCGAGCTCGGCGACGTCGTGGGCGATCTCGTGGCTCGCTCCCGCCCACCCGAGCCGATGATGCCCGACATGCCGGGATGAGCCCACCGGGCGCGATCAGCTGCGGGTGAGGGCGACCCAGCCGGTGCGCAGCCCGGCAGCCATGCCGCCATCGACGGGCAGGTCGACGCCGTTCACCCAGCTGCTGTCGCCGACCAGGAGCCACGCCACCGCCTGGGCGATGTCGTCGGGCTGTGCCGGTCGACCGATCTGCTGGTTCAGCCACTCGAGCGCGCCCGGCCCGGCGTCCTGCTCGAAGTACGGGAGCAGCGGCGTCACGACGGGACCGGGGCTCACGCTGTTGACGCGGATGCGGTTGGCGAGCAGCCGTCCGGCGAGGCGCTGGCTGTAGGCGCACACCCACTCCTTCGACAGCACGTAGGCGGCCGGACCGCCGCGGTCGTACGCCCGGGCCAGCTCGATGCCGGCCGCGAAGTCGGCGGCGGCGTCGAGCGCGTCGACCCGGTCGAGGTGACGCTCCCAGAACCGCCCCGCCATCGAGGCGATGTTGACGATGGCGGCGCCGTCGGCGAGCCGGCCCGTGGCGAGGAGTCGCTCGGTCAGGTGACGCAGGCCGAACACGTTCACCCGCAGCACGAGCTCGGCTCCCATGGACCCGGCCACGCCGGCGATGTTGGCGAGTGCGTCGAAGTCGCCGTCGAGCCCGTCGACGAGCGCGTCGATCGACGCCGGGTCGGCCAGGTCGGCTCGGAGGTGGCGCGTGGCACCATCCGGCGCCGCCTGCACATCGACGGTCGTGACCTCGTGGCCCGCAGCGGCCAGCCGTCGGAACGTGGCGAAACCGATGCCGGTGGAAGCTCCCGTGAGCAGCACGCGCATGATGTGTCCCCCTCGCCGCGCCGGTCTGGCAGTGGCGGCCCGCCCATGTTGGCACCGTCGTCGGCGCCGTCCGTCACCCTCGCAGGTGGGCCGACGTCCAGAGGGTGTCCTCACGCACGCTCGCCACGCCGAGGACGGCCTGGAGCAGGGCCGGGTCGACGGTCCCGGTGACCGCGAACACGCCGGGTCCGAGTGCCTTCACCTCGTCGACGCCGGGGAGGGACGCCAGCTCGATGGCGAGGTCCCGGTCGGCGAGCGGCACCGGCTCGACCAGCGCCGGCGGTGCAGGCGACAGCGTCGTGGTGGTGGAGCGGGCGATGGTGGGCAACGTCGTGGTGCGATGGGCGGTGGTGGCTGGTTCGGCCCCGGCGTTCTCGTGTCCCGCCGTCGGGTGCGCAGCCGAGGTGTCGGCCGCATGGGGCGACGGGGCCTCGTGGGCCGGTGTCGTGGGTGGCGGGAGCTGACCGGCGAGCTCGTAGAGCGTGGGGTCCATCCCGTCCGAGCCGGTCGACCAGTACCGGCCGTCGCGGTCGCGCACGAGCACACGGCCGGCCTCGACCGGGAGGTTGGCGCGACCCGGGTCGTTCTCCCGCACGAGCTGGAGGTAGCGGACCGGCAGGAGCACGGCCACCCGCGAGCCGCCGAGGCGCACGACGTCGACCCATTGGGTGTCCTCGTCCGGCAGCATCGTCACGGGGAAGGGAGGTGCTGGCAGCGTCGGCGGCGGGCCCGGGGCGGGTGTCACGGGCGAGGGCACCTCGCTGGCGGTGGTCGTGGTCGTGGCGGTTGGCGCATCGCCGACCGCGTCGGGCTCCGTGGTCGTGGTCGTGGTCGTGGCCCGCGGGGCGAGCGCAACCAGGTAGCGCCGACGGCCGTCGTCGATGGTCGGCGCTTCGTCCGCGTTGCCGTCGGTGGCGGTGCCGTCGTCGGCCTCGTGGCTGTCCGTGGCCACCGCGGCGGCCTTCGGTCGGGGAATGGCGGCCGCCAGGTGTTCGCGCGCCGACGCCCCCGCTCCGGGGCCGATCAGCAGGGCGATGGCGGCGACGACGACGTAGGCGCGGTTCGTGGCGCCGAGCAACCGCCCGACCCGGTCGGCGAGCGAGGGTCCGTCCGTGCCGTCGGCCGGTTCCGCGCCGGTCGCGTCGTCGGTGAGCGGACCTTCGTCGGCGCCGACGGGACTCGGGGCATCGACGGGCCCCGGGGTCGCCTGGAGCGCCGCGTCCGACACGTCCGGCGCGTCCGGGGAGAACACGGCCCACACGTCGTCGGCCGTCGGCTCGACGCCGGAGCCGTCGCCGTCGCGGCCGGTCGCATCGGAGGCGGCGGGGTCGACCGGCTCGTCGGAACGACGCGATCGAGCGCGGGACAACGGGTTCTTCATGCCGCGCTCCTCTCGCTCTACGGGTCCATGGTTGGTATCGGCCGGGTCTCAGCGGGGCTTCATGACCTTGAGGAGATCAAGATGGAGCAGCGGTAAGGTGCGCGTCCGGGCTGGGGAGGGGAGAACCATGCTGGTGTCCGCCATCGTGCGCCGGAACGCGGAGTGCTTCGGGGACGACGATGCCGTCGTCGAACCCGGCCGGCCCACGCTGAGCTGGGGTGCGCTCGAGGAACGTACGAACCGGCTGGCCCGGGCGTTCGCTCGCCTCGGGCTGTCGAGCGGCCAGCGCCTGGCGGT
>JANPGL010000755.1:0-2402 GCA_031423915.1 Actinomycetes bacterium
TCGCCGTCGACCCCGAGCAGCGACCGCGCCGCAGTCACGTGCTGGTTGAGCGCCTTGGCGCCGCCGACGCGCCCGGGCCAGAGGTCGGCACGAAGGCGGGTGCCGGGCTCGTTCGCCCCGTGGGTCGCCAGCCACACCACCAGCTCGAGCGTGCGGGCCGGCACGTCGTCGTGGTCGGCGCCGCCGAGAGGCCCCAACGTCACCGGGCCGAGCACGCGGACCTCGACCGTGGCGACTGGCTCGACGAACGGCTCGTCGCTGCGACGCGGCAACGGCGTGGGCAGGGCGTGCTCGGGCGCGTCGGCTGCGTGGGCCAGCAGGGCACCCACCGCATCGAGCGTGGCGACCGGCAGCGCCGGCGCGGCGTCGAGCGCACGCTCCTCGTCGCCCCCGACGAGGTCGGCCTGTCGCCCGACCTCGACCCGGCCACCGTCGCGCAACGTCAGGCGCACGGGCGCCGGAACGTCGCCGAGCACCACGGCGACCACACCCCGGCCCGGCTCGCACAGCAGCCGGAGCTCGGCCAGCCCGGCGTCGTCGAGCACGCCGGGGGCCACCACCAGCACCAACGGTTCGTGCGTCACGGCGGTCGCCCCCTGGCGGGCCCGTAGCTCGAACAGCGTGGTGGCGCCCTGCTCGGCCAGCAGCTCGTCGGCGGCGAGGCGCACGGGGCGGGCCCACGCCATGGCCTGGTCGAGACCCGGTACGGCGTGGACGCGTCCGAGATGCTCGAACCCGTCGTCGGGAAGGCCGACGAGGCGGATGTCGAGCAGGTCGGCGAAGTCGCTGACGGCCAGCTCCATCACGGCGGCGCGTCCGAAGTCGGCGACGCGCTCGGGCGTTCCCGCCACGCTGATCAGGCCCGCGGCCTCCACGTCGAGCAGCAGGGGCGCCCCGTCGCGCCGGCCGATGGTGACGAGCCCCGGGCAGGGCGGCACCACACCGTCTGGCACATCGGGCTCGGGCTCACCGGGTGCCCGTTCGAGCTCCCACGTGCCCCCGTCGGACGAGGCGCGCCATGGCGGCACGACCGTCGGGCGGGGCGCCGTCCACCGCACCGTCAGACCCTCGCGGCCCAGTGTCACGTCGGCGGCCATCGGGAACGACCCGTCCCACTCCGGCCGCAGGCGGGGCGCCAGCTGGCGCAGTGCCAGCGGACCCCAGCGGGCCAGCTCGGCGTCGGCCTGCGCCCGCAGCACGCGCTCGACCAGTGCCACGTCGTCGGCGGGATCGTCGATGCGCGAGCCCGGTCGCCGACGGTTGAGGCGCTGGTGTCGGAGGCGCAGCACCGCACCGAGCGCGCCGGCCGCCAGGACCGTGGCTCCCGCCAGCCCGGGCAGCGCCAGCCCGCCGCCGCGGTCGTCGTCCGCGTCCGCCGCGCCGGCGTCGGCCTCGGCGGCGACCCGGACCACCCCCGTGGTCGGGACCGAGGGCACGGGGAGCGGGGCGGCCGGCGACGTGACCGGCGACGTGACCGCCGGCGCGGGCTCGGTCGCCTCGACCGGCGGTGCGAGCGTGGTCGGTGGAACCGGCACGGGTGGGGGCAACGGTGCGGGCATCGACCCTGGCGAGACGGTCGGCGCCGGCGCCGGTGGCGGTGTCGGCGATGCCGCCGGTCGCTCGGGCGTCGGCGCACCCGCATCGAGTGGCGGCAGCACGAGCTCCTGCCCCGGCCGTAGCAGCTCGGGGTGACCGGGCCGCACGAGCCGATCGGCGTTGGCCTCGGCGGTGCGGGCCACGTAGGCGGCCACCTCGCCGGGCGACGCGCCCCGGTCGCCGGAGCCCAGCACGTCTTGCGCGATCGACCACAGGCTCTCGCCCGCCTGCACCACGTGGTTCCCCGGGGCCTCGGTCGGGGCGACCGCCGACAGCTCGGGAACGAGCAGCTCCCAGCCGGGCCGTATCACCGAGGTGGTCGAGAGGTAGGCGACGCCGGGCGCCACCTCGCGCCCCAGGTTCGCCTCGTGCAGGCGCGGGTGCAGCGACCCTTCGCCCCACGTGCGCTCGGCGATCGACCACAGGCTGTCGCCGGGCTCGACCGTGTAGGTGCGCTCGACGGCCGCCGATGCCGTCGTGCTCGGCGCCGCCGCGTCGCTCGAGCCGCCGGCCGGCACGAGGATCGAGTACCCGGGTCGAACGGTGCCGTCGAACGTGGTGCCGTCGGACATCGTGCGCCCGCGGTTGAGCGCCAGCAGCTCGTCGCGTCGCTCACCGTCGCCGAGGTGGCGGACGGCCAACGAGTAGAGCGAGTCGCGCCGACCCGCCTCGACCGCCACGGTCCCGGCACGGATGTCGCTGGTATCGGTGACGCGCCCGTCGACGACGGCGAAGCCGTCACGCCCGTCGGGCAGCGACCGCACCCGGGCGCCGAGCGACGAGGGCGGCGGCGCGGGCGCCACGGC
>JANPGL010000756.1:0-4056 GCA_031423915.1 Actinomycetes bacterium
C
Source organism: Actinomycetes bacterium (assembly GCA_031423915.1). Lineage (GTDB taxonomy): Bacteria > Actinomycetota > Acidimicrobiia > Acidimicrobiales > Ilumatobacteraceae > JANMAT01. The sequence goes on from JANPGL010000756.1 coordinate 2, forward strand.
GTGGGACCCGGGCAGCGACTGGGGGGACCTGGGAGGTGGGTCTCAGATGGTGCGGACGAGGGTCTCCTCGGTGAAGCCGGTGATGTACTCCGGTCCGCCGTTGGCGTAGGAGAGCACGACGGCGAGCTTGTACAGGTTCGAGACGCCGGCGCCGGGGTTGTTCACGCCGAGCGGGCCGCAGGCCACGTGCGTCGTGTAGTTCACCTGCGTCGGGCTGTGGTTGACCGTCGTCGACCCGACGAGCGCGTCGAACCCGCCGCCGAGCTGGTCGGCGTAGACCTCGACCCGCCAGTTCGGGCCGGGGCCGAGGATGGCGGCCAGCACCGGGTCGATGCTGAAGTTCACGTGCATCTGGAACGGCTTGGTGGCCTCGAGCACGGTGGTGGGGTTCTGGTCGTTGTCGTGCACGAAGCTCGACACGGTGCCCGGGACGGTGCCGAGCGGGACCTGGATGGAACCAGTGGCCATGGGTTGGATCTCCTTGCTGATCGGCGGAGGACAGCCGCCGGACGTGGAGGGTGAGCGCCGGTCGGTGCTCTGGTGCCCTCACTCGTTTCTGACCCGTCGCCACGCAGCGTGATACGTGCGGGGCCGGGCGGGCCGGACGGACGGGTTCGGCCGCCATGGTCCGCACGTGACCCTGCCGGTCCTGGTGGTGCTGGGCGCGCTGGCGCTGGTCGTGGCGGTGACCGTCGCGCCCCGGCTCGAGGTGCGCAGCCCTGTCGTCGCCATGGTCCGCGTGCTGGTGCCGTCGTGGCGCTTCTTCGACACGGTAGGAGAGCACCCCCAGCTGCTGGCCCGCACGGTCGGTGCCGACGGGACGGTCGGCCCGTGGCGGCCGGTGCTCGAACCGCCGCTACGCACGTGGTGGAACGTCGCGTGGCACCCGCAGGGCAACCTGTCGCTGGCGCGCCACTCGCTGCTCGACCGGTTGCTCGCCGACGTGGCCCGCGATCCCGACGAACCGGCGTCGTCACACGTCACCTACCGGCTCGTGCTCGACCAGGTGCGGTGGAACCGGAGCAGCGGTTCGGCGGGCGCGGTGCAGTTCAAGCTGATCGGCCCGGGCGGCCCGGGTGCGCCGACGCTGTTCGAGTCCGAGGTGCACGACCCGTGACCCACGCCGCGCTGCGCGCCATCGAGGTGCTCATCGGGCTGTCGATCGCCGTCGGCACGCTCGAGCTGTTCGCCGTGCGCGGCGCGCTCGCGGACGACGGCATCTGGCGGTGGGACACGTTGGCGGCCGAGCTCGGTGGCCTGCGCACCCTGCTGGCGTACGGCCCGTTCCAGGCCGTGCTCGGCGTCCGCCTCGTGGCGGCCGCGCTGCTCGTCGCCGGCGTGCACGGGCCGGTGGCCCCGGTGCTCTGGATCACCACGCTGCTCGTGAACGTGCGCTTCCGCGGCACGTTCAACGGTGGCAGCGACCTGATGACGATGGTCGTGCTCTCTGCGCTCGTCGTGGCGCACCTCGGTGCCGGCTCGGCGGTGCTCGTGAACCTGGCCATCATCTATGTCGCCGTGCAGGGGGTCCTGTCGTACTTCGTGGCCGGGGTCGTGAAGGCGGTGAACCCGGCCTGGTGGCGCGGGAGCGCGCTGGCCGCGTTCGCCTCCCGTCCCGACTTCGGTGCGCCACCGGCGGTGCGTGCCGTGCTCGGCGGCTCCGCCGGTCGGGTCGTGTCGTGGGGCGTGATCGCGTTCGAGGTGGCGTTCCCGCTGTCGTTCACGGGCGTCTGGGCCGCGCTGGCGTTCGTGGTGGCTGCGCTCGTGTTCCACCTGGCCAACGTCGTGGTGTTCGGCCTCAACCGCTTCCTGCTCACGTGGGCCGCCACGTGGCCGGCCATCGTCTACGTGGCCTACGGGTTGTGACGCGGGGGTACCGTGACAGCGTGCCCAAGAAGCCCGTCGGGGAGAGCATCGAGGTGTCCGGCCGCACGCTCGTGGTCACCAGCCCCGACAAGGTGTTCTTCCCCGAACGCGGCGAGACGAAGCTCGATCTCGTGCGCTACTACCTGTCGGTGGGCGAGCCGTTGCTGGCGGCGATGGGCGGCCGACCCGTGCTGCTCCAGCGCTTCCCCGACGGCGCGGCCGGGCCGAACTTCTTCCAGAAGCGCGTGCCCGACTCCGCGCCCGACTGGCTCTCGACCGCCACCGTGTCGACGCCCAACGGCACCACGGCCAACGCGCTGGTGGTGCGCGACCTGGCCCACGTGGTGTGGGCCGTGAACCTCGGGTGCCTCGGGTTCCACGTGTGGCCTTCGCGGGCCGACGACCTGGCCCACGCCGACGAGCTGCGCATCGACCTCGACCCCCAGCCGGGCGTGGTGTTCGACCAGGTCCGTGCGGCTGCCGCCGCCAGTCGCGACCTGTTGCGCGACGTCGGGCTCGAGGGGTACCCGAAGACGAGCGGCAACCGCGGCATCCACGTGTACGTCCGCCTCCAGCCCCGGTGGGACAGCTACCAGGTGCGGGCCGCCGCGGTCGCGTTCGCCCGGGAGCTGGCGCGGCGCCACCCGACGCTCGTCACGGACGCCTGGTGGAAGGAGGAGCGTGGCGAGCGCGTCTTCGTCGACTTCAACCAGAACGCCCCCCACAAGACCGTGTTCGGCGCGTGGTCGGTGCGGGCCCGCGTCGGCGGGCAGGTGTCGACCCCGTTCGCGTGGGACGAGCTCGCCGAGCTGCGGCCCGACGCCTTGACGCTGGCAACGGTGCCGGCGAGGTGGGCGGCGAACGGCGACCCGTGGGCCCCCATGGTGGCCGAGCCCCAGTCGCTCGAGCCCCTCCTCGAGCTGGCGGCACGCGACGCCACCGCCGGCCTGCCGGACGCCCCCTGGCCGCCGGTCTATCCGAAGATGCCCGGTGAGCCTCCACGAGTGGCACCCAGTCGGGCCCGCAAGACCGACGGATAATCCGGCCTGGCTGCGCGCCGTCCGACCTAGCGTCTCGTCGCATGGGACGGCTGCGCATCGACACGTCCCCGCTGCGGACCTCGCGCGACTTCCGTCTGCTCTTCGGCGCCGGGACCGTGTTCTACGTGGGTCAGATGGTCACGTACGTGGCCGTGCCGGCGCAGGTGTACACGCTCACCCGCTCGAACACGGCCGTCGGTGCGCTCGGAGTGGTGGAGGTCGTGCCGCTCGTCGTGTTCGGGCTGTGGGGTGGCGCACTGGCCGACCACCTCGACCGGCGCAAGCTGCTCGTACGCGCCGGCATCGCCCAGGCGGCCGTCGCCGCCGCGCTCGTGGCCAACGCCGCGTCGGGCCGGCCGCAGGTGTGGCTCCTGTACGTGCTCGGCATGCTGGCCGCGGTGGCCGGCGCGCTCTCGCGCCCGAGCCGGGAGGCGCTGGTGCCCCGCATGGTGCCCCGCGGTCAGCTCGCGGCGGCGGTGTCGCTCAACAGCCTGGGCATGCAGCTGGGCACGCTGGCGGGTCCGGCGTTGGGGGGTGCGCTGGTGGCGACCGCCGGCTTCGGGTGGGCCTACGCGGTCGACCTCGTCGGTCTGGTCGCGGCCACGGTGCTCGTCGCCCGCCTCGGCGCGTACCCGCACGAGGGCGACACCGAGCGGCCGAGCCTCGCCGGAATCGCCGCCGGCCTGCGGTACGCCGTGGGCCGCAAGGACCTGCTGGGCACCTATGCGGTCGACCTGGTGGCGATGACGCTGGCCTTCCCGGTGGCCGTCTACCCGGCGTTCGCTCGCGACGAGCTCGGGCACCCCGGAGCGCTCGGCCTGCTCCACGTGGCGGGCAGCGTCGGGGCGCTGGCCGCCACGCTCACGAGCGGCTGGACGAGTCGCGTGCACCACCGCGGCCGCGCCGTCGTGCTGGCCGCGGGGGTGTGGGGGGCGGCGATCGCCGCGGCGGGCGCGGCGCCCGCCCTCGTGCTCGTGCTCGTGGGCCTGGCCGTGGCGGGCGCCGCCGACATGGTCAGCGGCCTGTTCCGCACCGTCATCTGGCACGAGACGATCCCCGACGCGCTGCGCGGGCGGCTGGCGGGCGTGGAGATGCTGTCCTACTCACTCGGCCCGTTGGCCGGGCAGGTGCGCGCCGGCGTCGCGGCCG
>JANPGL010000757.1:0-2635 GCA_031423915.1 Actinomycetes bacterium
GGTCGCCTCGTTGGCGGACCCGGCCTTGGCGGTGCTGCCCGTGGTCGACCCGGACCCCTTGCTGCTGCCGCAGGCGGCGAGCGCCAGTGCGGCCACGAGGAGGGCGGCGGCCCTGCGCTTGGTGGTTGTCATGCTGTCTCCCCTGGTGGTGGTGGTCACTGCGGGCCGGTGGCGCCGACCTGCAGCACGTGTTGGTCGTGGAACACGAGATGGACCCGCCGTCCCTTGGCCGCCAGCACGTCCATCGACGTGGTGGTGAGGTTCTGCTGGGTCACGATGAGCTCGGCACCGGCATCGAGCGCGACCCGGTAGCGGGTGTCGGGCCCGAGGTACTGGACGTCCGCGACCACGCCGGCGGCGGCGATCTCGCCCGGGCCAGGTGCGGTGCCGTGATCGGCGAGGCGGATCTTCTCCGGCCGCACGGTGAACGTGCCGTCCCTGCCCAGCACCGCGAGCGCGGCGGCGTGGCGCAACAGGTTCGACGTTCCGACGAAACCGGCGACGAACTCGGTGGTCGGGCGTTCGTAGATGTCGGCCGGCAGACCGAGCTGCTCGATGCGTCCCTGGTTGAACACGGCGATCCGGTCGCTCATGGCGAGCGCTTCGGTCTGATCGTGGGTGACGAACACGAACGTGATGCCGACGTCGCGCTGGATGGCCTTCAGTTCCGCCTGCATCTCCTCCCGCAGCTTCTGGTCGAGCGCGCCGAGGGGCTCGTCGAGCAGCAGCACGCGGGGCCGGTTGACGAGCGCGCGTGCCAGGGCGACGCGCTGGCGCTGGCCGCCCGAGAGCTGGTGCGGCCGTCGCCTGCCGAACCCGTCGAGCCGGACGGCGGCCAGCGCCTCGCCGACTCGTCGGGCCCGCTCGGCCCTGGCCACCTTGCGCACCATCAGGCCGTAGCCGACGTTCTGCTCCACGCTCATGTGCGGGAACAGGGCGTAGTCCTGGAACACGGTGTTGACGTCGCGCTCGAACGGGGCGAGACGGGTGACGTCGACGCCGTGGAGGGTGATCGTGCCCGCGCTGGGCAGCTCGAACCCGGCGATCATCCGGAGCACCGTGGTCTTCCCGGAGCCGGAGGGGCCGAGCATGGAGAAGAACTCGCCGTCCACGATGTCGAGGTCGACGCCGTCCACGGCCACCACGTCGCCGAACCGCTTGTGCACGCCCCGCAGGGCAACCGCGCTGTGGCCCATGGTTTCGGGCGCCGGGGGCGTCGTCACCTGGGCCGATGGCATCCAGACATCTAACCTCATAGGTTTACGGTGTCGCAACCATCTCCCTCGTCCCGGAGGTTCCCGTGCCCACCCGTCCCGCCCAGGTCCTGCCGCTGCTCGGGCCGGTGAGCAACCCCGGGCTGGTCGACTCGGTGACGCGCCGGATCAGCGAGGCCGTGCGTCTCGGCCTGATGGCGCCGGGCGAGCAGTTGCCGAGCGAAGGGGTGCTGGCCGGCCACCTCGGCGTGTCGACGGTGACGCTGCGCGAGGCGCTCGCCGGCCTGCGCGAGCAGGGGCTGGTGGAGACGCGCCGAGGCCGTCGGGGCGGCTCGTTCATCTGCGAGCCCGGCGCGCCGTCGGTGGTGGAGCTGTCGGGGCGGCTCGCCGCCATGAGCGCCACGGAGCTGCGCGACCTGGGCGACGAGTGCTTCGCCATCGCCGGCGCCTGCGCGTGGTTGGCCGCCCGGCGATCGGCGGCGGTGAACGTGCAGCGCATGCGGTCCTTCAGCGGCGAGCTGGAGCGCGAGACCAAGCTCGCGGCGCGGGCCCGGGCCAACAGCCGCTTCTGGATCGAACTGGCGCTGGCCAGCCAGTCGGAACGCCTCACCCGCGCGGCCGTGCGCCTGCAGGCCATCACCGGTGAGCTCGTGTGGCTGCCCAAGGCCGCACCACTCGACAATGGGGTGGTGGCCCGCGCGTTGGCGGCGATCGCCGATGCCGTCGAGGCCGAGGACGAGGTCCTCGCCCGCGCCCGGGCCGAGGCCGAGATCGACCTCATGACCCGATGGCTCGTCTCCACGCATCTGCACCTGACGAGGCGGTCGTGAGGGGGTCAGCGCACCGGTCGACGACGGGTGGCCCGGTGCCAGGCATCGAGGCGACCGTCGCTCGACTGGCGGCCGTCGTCGACGACGTGTTCGTCTCGCTGGGCGTGCTGGTCGACGCGTTGGCCGATCGGTGGCGGGCGCACGCCGTCGACGGCAGCCTGTCGTCGACCGACCTCGCCCAGCTGCAGCCCGTCGTGTTCGACGCGCTCGGCGCTCACCGGATCTTCGACGGCGCCGGGTACGTGCTGGCCGAGGGGACGTTGAGCGACCGTCGGCGCGAGCTCGACTGGTGGCACCCCGAAGACGGCGGTCATTACCGCCCGCTCATCCTCGAGCTCGAGCTCGGCGCACCCGACTGCTACGACTACTACGAGATGGACTGGTTCCGGGCGGGTCTCACCGAGCGTCGCCGCTTCGTGTCGGGCCCGCTGATCGACCTGCCGTGCGGCTCGGCGTGCGTGCTCACCTTCGCCGCACCGGTGGTGGTCGGTGACCGCTTCCTGGGCGTGGCCGGCGCCGATGTGGCGCTCGGGAGGTTCGAGGACGTCCTGCTGCCTCCGCTGCTCGACGGAAGTCGCTTCGCGTCGGTCG
>JANPGL010000758.1:0-7475 GCA_031423915.1 Actinomycetes bacterium
TGTAGTCGACGACGGCCAGCCCGTCGGCCGTGCGCACGAGCAGATCGACGTACCCCTCGAGCAGACGCGCCCCGAGCGGGGCGGCGACGAACAGCTCGCGCCAGTGCTCGCCCGTCGCCGCCGTGCGCAGCACCGGACAGCCGAGCGTCACCTGCACCGCGGCGACCACGTCGTCGACTCGGTCCTCGGCGCCTTCGTCGCGCGCCGCGTCGAGCGCGCGGGCACGGACCGCTTCGATGCCGTCGGGCCGGTCGAGCACGTCGAACGGGATCCGTTCGAGCACGGCGTGGACCGCCAGGCCGAACGCGGTGGCGGCCGCCGACGCCGCGGCCCGAGAGGTGGGGTCTCCCTCGTCGACCCAGGCGCGCGCGTCGTGGGCCGTGTCGACGTCGGCCGCCAGCGCCGTGGCGGACACCACCGACGGCGGGGCGAGCGGGCCGGGCACCCAGGGTTCGGGCGCCGTGACGGGGAGCTCGCGCGGCAGGCCGAAGGCGAGCCCGCCCTGCACGAAGGGCTCGGCGCCGTGACCGGCCGCACCGTGAGCGGCCGCCAGCCCGGCCAACGTCTCGTCTCCGCGTCGTTCGGGGGCGTGGTGGAGCGACACGACCAGGTGGTCCTGGGCGCGCGTGCAGGCCACGTAGAGCAGCCGGGCGCGCTCGTCGTCGTCGAGCTGGGCATCGAGGTCGGCGGCTTCGTCGTACGAGGCGGACGTGAGGCCCTTGGCCAGCTTGATCTCGGGTGGCCCGCCGTCGGTCGGCCACAGGACCCGGGTCGCCTCCGGTCGCCCACCGGGGCGACCCGTAAGACCGGCCACGACGACGATGGGGAACTCCAGGCCTTTGGCGGCGTGGATGGTGAGGATGCGCACGGCGTCGTCGTCGGGTTCGGGCACGAGCGGTTCGGCCAGGCGCGCGCCGTCGCTGCGTTGGCGGTCGATCCACGCCAGCCAGTCGCCCAGCGTGCCGCCGGTGTCGTCGGCGAAGGCGCGGGCCTGGTCGACGAGGACGCGCAGGCGACGAAGCGCGTCCCGCGGGCGGGTGTGGTGGCCGGCCAGCTCCCAACCCCGACGGTCGTCGAGGATGCGCCCAAGGACGACGGACGGGCTGGCCCACGCCGCCAGCTCGTGCCACGCCCCGAGCGCGGCGAGCGCGGCCTGGGCGGCTGTGCCATCGGTGGGGTGGTCCGCCCGCGGGTCGAACGGGAGCCGGACCGGGACCCGGTGCCGGTACAGATCGACCTCGGACAGGCCAAGGAGGGTGGTGCGCAGCGCGGCCAGCACCGACAGTTCGTCGGCCGGCTCGACGACGGCCCGGGCCACCGTGAGCAGCTCGGCTATCTCGTCACCGCCGAACAGCAGCGAGCCGGCCTCGACACGTGCGGGCACCTGGGCGCCGGCGAGCGCGTCCTCCAGCGCGGGCAGCACCGTGCGGGTCGGGATGAGGATGGCGACGTCGCCGGCGCGCGCCGGTCGGCCACGGCCATCGCCATCGTCGACGTACCACGAGCCGATGGCCGAGGCCACGACGCTGGCGACATCGCCCGCCTCCCTGGCGCGCAGCGTCTCGGCATCGGGGGTGTCGTCATGACGCCCGCCGAGCGTGACCACCGCAGGCCCGGGCATGGCCGGTCGCACGGCCACGAGCGGGCGGTAGGGCGCTTGACTGCCGTGCCGCTCGCTGATGACACCGGCGAACACCTTGTTGACCCAGCCGATCACGCCTTTGCCCGAGCGGAAGTTCACGCGCAGCTCGATGGTGGGGTCACCGAAGCGCTGGCGTGCGTCGAGGTACGTGCCGACGTCGGCGCGACGGAACCGATAGATCGACTGCTTCGGATCGCCTACGAAGAACAGCCGTCCGGGCTCGGGCACCGGCAGCGGGTCGGCCGGCACGACGGGGTCGGCGGCGATGAGCACCGCCATCTCGAGCTGGATGGGGTCGGTGTCCTGGAACTCGTCGAGCAGCAACTGGGCGTAGCGCTCGTGCAGCTCGGCCCGCACCCGGTGACCGTGGGCGGGGCTGCGCAGCAGGTCACGCGTGAGCACGAGGAGGTCGTGGAACTCGAGCTGCCCGGTACGCCGTCGCCGTTCGGCGGCATCGGCCACCTCGGCGGCCACCGCCGCAGCCAGGTGCTCCAACGCGGCGTGCTGGGTGTCGGCGACGAGCCGGGCCACGTGGGTCTTCACCTGCTCGATGGCGGCGGTCACGCCCTCCTTGCCCCCGGGGGCCCGGGTCCAGTTCAAGCCCCGGCCCTTCTGCCCGGGCTTGACGTCGCCGACCGCACGGAGCGCGGCGAGGCGGCCCGGCTCGTCGGCCTCGGCGCGCAGGCCCTCGGCCACGCGGCCCAACTGGCGCACGAAGCCGAGGAGCTTGTCGTCGCCGTCGCGGCACCAGTCGCCGAGCGCCACGACGGCGTCGAGCTCGGCGATCACCTCGTCGAGGGGCAGCGAGGGCACGGGCCGGGGCTGGCGCACCACGCGCTCGGCGGCCAGGTCCCACGACTCGTCGAGCGCTTTGGTGAGCTGGCGCAGGTGGGTGGTGGTGACGCCTGTGGCCAGGGCCAGGCCCACCGAGCGGGCCACGGGATCGGCCTCGTCGTCGGGTGCGCGCAGCAGCCGCCCGGCGAACCGACGCCAGCGTCGGTCGAACGCCATGGCCGAGCGGGCGTCGTCGGCCACCTCGAAGCTCGGCGGCAGGCTGGCGGCGAGCGCGTGCTCCGACAGGATGCGTTGGGCGAACGAGTGCAGCGTGCCGATCGCTGCCGCGTCGAGGTCGACGCAGGCCTGCGCCCAGCGGGTGTCGCCTGGGGCGCCGTCGCGCTCGCGATCGAAGGCGCGTCGCAGCCGCTCGCGCAGCTCCAGCGCGGCGCGCTCGGTGAACGTGATGGCGGCGATGCGGTCGACCGGCGTGCCGGCGCGCACGAGGGCGACGACACGCGCCACCAGCAGCGTCGTCTTGCCCGAGCCGGCGCCGGCCTCGACGAACACGTTGCGGTCGAGGACCTCGACGGCGGTGCGGCGCGCCTCGGCGTCGGCCAGCACCTTGGTGGGTGCCGCCTGGTCAGCCATCGCCGGGCTCCCCGTCGTCGCCGACGGTGGCGCGACCGAAGCCGGCGAGGAGCACGCGGGCGCGCCGGGCCTGTTGGCGCGACAGGAGGCCGTGCGGGTCGCACACCGGGCACGTGGGCCGGCCCGGCTGACGTTGGCCGTGCTCGCCGGGCAGGAACACGCCCCCCTCGATGCAGGCCACCAGCGATGCCACGGCCGGGCCGATCGCCTCGACGAAGCCGGCCGCAGCCGCGGGGTGCCGCTTGAAGCTGTCGCGCGCGACGAGCCGGTACTCGACGCTCGACACGGCGGCCCCGAAGTGGGCTTCGGCCGCCAGCGCATACACCGCCAGCTGCAGCACGCGCCCCCCGAGCAGGGGGTCGTCGGGGGTGCCCTTGCGTACCGACCGGCCGCTCTTGTAGTCGAGCACGGCGAGGCTGCCGTCGGTGAGGCGGTCGACGCGATCGATCGTGCCGCGCACGGGCAGCCGTCGGCCGTCGGGCAGCGTGAGCGCGAACCCGTCGCCGTCGCCGAACCGGAGCTCCATGGCCAGCGGACGCCGCCCGTCGGCGCGATCCTCTGCGTCCGCGTCGAGCGCCCGCCAGAGCCGACCCAGGTGGCTGCGGCGGTGCTGGCGGCGCAGCAGCTCGGGCACGGTGGCGAGCTGCGGCTCGCGATCGAGCGCTTCGGTCACCAGGGTGGCCTGCTCGGCGCGCGTGAGCGGGCGGCCGAGGGCGTCTTCGGTGGCCACGGCGCGCTCGAGGACGCGGTGGACGATGTTGCCGTCGGTGAGGGCGTCGGGGCCGACCAGCTCGTCGAACGTGCGCGGTTCACGCACCCCGAGCACGAACGTCGTGAAGTAGACGCGGCCGCACGAGGCGTAGCGCTCGAGCGAGGTGGGTGCCACCGGCCCGCGGTCGCCGAGGCGCAGCGCCGCCAGGTCCTCGCCGCGCAGGTCGCCGTCGAACGCCGTGGGGCCCGGGGCCAGGCGCGCCTGCAGCGCAGCCCAGCCACGCGCGAACACGGCGTCGTCGCCGGCCAGCGAGGCGGGGTCGGCCAGCGCCCGCCGCCGTCGCCGGTCGGTGCCGAGCGGCGAGGGCATGCGGGCGACGGCGGCGTAGGCCGTGGGCAGCGCCGTGGTGAGCGTCGGCGCGCCGACGGCGACGGCGGCCGCGGACAGCTCCGCGAGCCAGCGCGACGGGCTGCGGCGGGACGTGCGCCGCAGGTCGGCGACCGGCCACGACACGACCGCGTGCTCGGCGTCACCGACGACCGCAGTCAGGCGGGCGCGCTGGCGGGCGTCCTGCTCGGTGGCGGTGGGCACGCCCAGGGCGCGCCGGTCGCCGTCGGTGAGCAGCGAGGCGCCGGCCGAGCCGGACGGTGCCCATCCCTCGGCCGCACCGACGACGACGACCAGGCGCCACGGCGCGCCGTCGAGGACACGGCGCAGCGTGCCCACCGTGACCCCGCGTCCGACCCGCCCGACCCGGGGCAGCACGGCCGCCAACTCGGTGCGCACGGTGTCGGCCGTGATCGTGGGCCCCGCTGGCGGCCCCCACGCATCGAGGGCGGGGAGCTGGGCGGCCAGACGGAGCACGGCGCGCGTGGCGTCGTCGTCGGGGGCCCGCGCCGACACCACGGCGGCGAGATGGTCGGCCAGCGCGCGCCACGGCACGCCCGTCGGGCCCTCGGCCACCGCCGCGAGGGCGATGCGGCCGGCCGGCGACTCGAGCAGGCTGCCGGCGGCGCTGCCGTTCCACTCGATGCCGGCGTCGGCCAGGTGCTCGGCCGCGATGCGCCGGTAGGGCTGGTCGACGGTGAAGGCGAGGGCCACGCGATCGGCCGGCACCCCGTCGGCCAGGGCTCGGGCCAGGACGCGCACGGCGGCCCGCACCTCCTCGTCGGGATCGGTGGCCGAGCACAGCTCTAGCCGGCGCGGCGGTGGTGCCGGCTCGGTGGCCTCGACGACGCTGACGGCACCGGCCCGGGCCAGCGCGTCGACAAACGCCGCCTCGACCGGGGTGGGCGGATCGGTGCGCAGCACGACGACGGGCCCCACGTCGACGCCTGGCGCCGCCTGCGCGGCACGACCGAGCAGGGCGGCGTCGTCGAGCCAGCCGTTGGCGCCCAGCGCGGCGCGGGCCGACTGGACCACCCGGGCCACCGAACCACCGAGACCGGGTCTGGCGGCCGCGACGCGCAGACCGGTCTCACCGAGGGCCGTGAGCTCGTGGTAGGTGGCGACCAGCGCGTCCTGCGTGGCCTGCTGGTCGGCCGAGGCGGCCAGCGCCCGGTCGCCCTGGTGGGCGGCGCGCCGGAGGGCGGCGGCCAGCACCGGGCGCGGTGCGGTGCGCAGCCCGGTGACGCCGGCGGCGGCCAGCACCGTGCGGGCCAGGCGGTCGAGCGGCAGGGCGTCGAGTGCGGCGATGCCGCCCGCCTCGCGGGCCACGGCCCGGCGGATCTGCACGGCGGCGTCCTCGGCGCGCACCACGACGTGCACCGGCGCGAACGGATCGCCCGCTTTGGCCGACCGCACCGCGGCCGCCAGTGCGCGCGCCGCCGCCACTCCGGGGGCGACGACGACGGGCAGGCTCACGGCCCGCATCGTAGAGATGCGGTGCGCGCCGGTTGCCGGAACCGGCGGACGACCTGGTCAGGCGGTGAAGGTGACGGCCGCGTCGGCCCGGGCCCGCAGATCGGCCACGGCGTGCGAGAGGCCTTCGGGGTCGCGGAACAGCGCGGTGCCGGCCACCAGCACGTTGGCGCCGGCCGCGGCGGCGTGCGCGACGGTCGTCGGGCCGATGCCGCCGTCGACCTCGATGTCGACGTCGTGGCCGCCCGCGTCGGCCAGGGCCCGGACGTCGCGGATCTTGCCGGCCATCGTGGCGATGTACGCCTGGCCGCCGAACCCGGGGTTCACCGTCATGACCAGGACCATGTCGACGAGGTCGAGCACGTGGGCGACCGCCGAGGCGGGCGTGGCGGGGTTGAGTGCCACGGCGGCCCGCGCGCCGAGCGACCTGATGTGGCCGAGCGTGCGGTGGAGGTGGGTGCACGCCTCGGCGTGCACGATGAGCCGCTCGCAGCCCGCCTCCACGTAGCGCTCGGCCAGCAGGTCGGGGGTGAGCACCATGAGGTGGGCCTCGAAGGGCAGCGTCGTGTGCGGTCGGGCCGCGGCGATGACGTCGGGCCCGAAGGTGAGGTTCGGCACGAACTGGCCGTCCATCACGTCCCATTGGATGCGGTCGCACCCGGCGATCTCGAGCGCCGCCACCTCGTCGCCGAGCTTGGCGAGGTCGACCGGCAGGACCGACGGGACGATCAGGTTGGGGCGGCTCACGCGCCGAGCGTAGATGGTGCGCCGCCGGGTCGCCCGTGGGCCCGGCCCCTAGGCTGACGGGGTGCCTGCGTCCTCCCCCCGCCGAGCGGAGCCCGTGCAGTTGCGCATCGAGAAGGTGGTTGCCGGCGGCGACGGGCTCGCCCGTCAGGGCGACGGTCGGGTCGTGTTCGTTCCCGGTGGGCTGCCGGGCGAGACGGTGCTGGCCCGCGTGGCCGGGGCGAGCAAGGACTTCGCGCGGGCGGAGCTGCTCGAGGTGGTGGACGCCCACCCGGCTCGGCGCGTTCCGCCCTGCCCCTACGTGGCTGCCGGGTGCGGCGGGTGTTCGTGGCAGCACGTCGAGGTCGACACGCAGCGCCGGATGAAGGCGACGATCGTGGCCGAGGCGCTGACCCGCACGGGGCGGCTCCCCGAGGCCGAGGTGGCCCTGGCCGAGCCGCTGGCCGACACCGGGTTCCGCACGACGCTCCGCCTGGCGGTGGCGGGCGACGGACGGGTCGGCTTCCGGATGCGTGCCAGCCACGACGTCGTGGTCGTCGACCGGTGCCTGGTCGCCCACCCCGCGTTGAACGAGGTGCTGGCGGAGCTACGGGTCGACGGCGCCAACCCGGACACCGAACTGGTGCTGCGGGTCGGGGTGGCCACGGGCGAGGTCGCGGCCGCGCTGGTCGAGCCCTCGCCCGGTGCCGTGGTGCACGCGCCGGCGCCCGTGGTCGTCGATGCCCGCGCGGTCGTTCACGAGGACGTCGCCGGGGTGCGCTTCCGGATCTCGATGGGTTCGTTCTTCCAGACCCGGGTCGACGGCGCCGCCTCCCTCGTGGCGCTCGTGCGGGCCGCGATCGGCGAGCCACCCGCCACCCTGGTGGACGCGTATGGCGGTGTGGGCCTCTTCGCGGCCACCGTCGGCGCGTCGAGTGACGTGGTCCTGCTCGAGGGGTCGGCCTCGTCGTGCGCCGACGCCCGCCACAACCTGTCCGGTCGCGGCGTCGTCGTGCGGGCGCCGGTCGAGAAGTGGGTGCCCCACGCCACGGCGGCACTGGTGGCCGACCCGGCGCGCGCCGGGCTCGGCAAGGTGGCCGCCAGCGTGCTGGC
>JANPGL010000759.1:0-6591 GCA_031423915.1 Actinomycetes bacterium
CGACGACCTCCACCTCCGACGCCGTGACCACGACGTCCACGATCGCCTCCACGACGACGACCAGCCTGCTCGAGCAGTTCGCACCTCCGCCGACCCGATCGTCGCCGTGACCGGGTAGGGTCCCGGCCCATGACGACCGTTCACGGGGAGGTCGCCTCGGGCTGGGAGCCCGTGCGCGACGCGTTCGCAGGCAACTTCGACGAGCGGGGCGACGTGGGCGCCGGCGTGGCGGTGTACCACCGGGGCCGCCTCGTCGTCGACCTCGTCGGCGGCCATCGCGACCATGAGCGCACCACGCCGTACGGGCCCGACGCGCTGCAGCTCGTCTTCTCGACCACGAAGGGCATGACAGCCGTGTGCGTGGCGCTGTGCGTGCAGCGCGGTTGGGTCTCCCCCACCACGCCGGTGCGCGACCTGTGGCCCGAGCTCCCCGCCGACGTGACCGTCGAGCAGTTGATGAGCCACCAGACCGGGCTCGTCACCGTGGAACCGGCGCTCACCTGGGAGCAGGTGCTCGACTGGGACACCGTCGTCAAGGGGCTCCAGGACACGACGCCCGAATGGGAGCCGGGCACCGCCCACGGGTACCACGCCGTCACCTACGGCTGGTTGGCCGGCGAGATCGTCCGCCGCACGGACCCGCAGCACCGTGGTCTCGGCCGGTTCTTCGCCGAAGAGGTCGCCGCGCCGCTCGGTCTCGAGTCGTGGATCGGGCTGCCGGCCACGCACGAGCCGCGGGTCGCCCCGCTCTTCCCCTCGCCGCCGCCGTCCGCCGAGATCGCCGCCCTCATGGCGCAGATGATGGGTCCCGAGTCTCGGGGCGGGCGTGCGCTCAGCATGAGTGGCGCCCTCACACCGGCCGACGGGCGCCTCTTGTGGAACGAGCCGGCGCTGCACGCCGCCGAGATCGGCGCCGCGAACGGGATCACGAACGCCCGCAGCCTCGCTCGCATGTACGCCGCGACCGTCGGCGAGGTCGACGGCGTGCGCCTGGTGGCGCCCGCCATCACCGCCGACGTGCGCACCGCCCGGGTGCGCGCCGCCGATGCCTGCCTGCTCGTCGAGACGTCGTTCGGGCTCGGCTTCATGCTCGACACGGCGTTCAACCCGCTGCTGTCGCCCGGCTCGTTCGGTCACCCAGGTGCGGGCGGGTCGGTCGGCTTCGCCGATCCCGAGGCCGAGATCGGCTTCGGCTACGTCATGAACCAGATGCAGATGGGCCTCGCCGCCGATCCTCGCCAGGGAGCACTCATCGACGCGGTGCGCAGCTGCCTCTGAGCTTCCTGCGACCGTGAGGCCGCTGTGGCGGCTCAGATCCGGTGCTGCTCGAGGACGGCTTCAGTCCGGTGCGCCCACCACGGCTCCGATGCGCGCCGCCAGCTCGGCCGGATCGCCGACCTGCAACACGATGCGGCGCGGCCTCGGCAGGCGCGTCTCGATGACCAGCACCTCCTGCGCTCGGTAGCAGCACCACAGCTGACGCTCGCCCCGGCGGCCGCCACCCCGGAACGTGTAGTGCCCGGTGGCGAACCAGCCCGGGAAGTAGCCGCCGCCCACCCGCCAGCCGAGCTCGCGCTTCAGGTCGGCCTGGCGGGCCACGCGCACGCCGGTGACGTCGCGCCAGGGCAGGACGACCCGGCGCTTCAGGGTGAGCAAGGACTCGGCGCCGGGGAACGAGATCTCCAGGTGCTCGGGGCGGAGCTCGACTCGTGCGGTCATGGTCGCAACGTAACCAGGCCCGGCCGCGCCCGGCGCGGCCTTGACGCGATCCTCGCGATCAGCCCGGGCCCATCGTCGCGAACAGCGACAGCGGCGACAGGTCCGTGGTCGAGACCGTCACGCCCAACGGGGCCAGTGCGTCGTTCACGGCACTCACCAGCGCCGCCGGGGCGGCGATGATCGGGCCCTCGGCCGCGCCGCGGAACCCACCGGGCAGATCGGACGGCGTGCACGCGTGCACGACCCTGAGCGCAGGCGACTCGACCGCCGTGGGCACCAGGTAGTCCTGCAGGCCGGCGGTGCGCGGCTGGCCGTGTTCGTCGTAGGCGATGCGCTCGAGCAGCGCGGCGGCCACCCCCTGCGTGAAGCCGCCTTGCAGCTGACCGTCGAGCACGGTCGGGTTGATCACCGTGCCGCAGTCGTGCGCCATCACCGCGTCGAGGATGACGAGCGCCCCGGTCTCGCGATCGATCTCGACGACGAGGGCGGTGGCGCAGGTCGAATAGGTCTGGTTGAAGTTCATGCGCCCGTCGGCGTCGGGCACCGCGCTGGTGCGCCCCGGGTCGAAGACGACGTGCGCGGCGAGACCCGGGGCCGTGCCCTCCGGCAGGCGGTGCGGCTCGTGCCAGGCCACCCGTCCGAGCTCGGCCAGGGTCACCCGGGCCTCGCCGACGACGCAGGCCCCGTCGACGAACCGAGCCGGCGCGTCGGGCCGCGCTCCGACGAGATGGCGGGCGATCGCCGCCGCCGCCTGCGCCACCTGGCGCGTGGCCAGCAGCACCGCGCCCCCGCCCATCACCGCCGAGCGACTCCCCCAGGAGCCCATGCCGTACGGCAACGCGTCGGTGTCGCCGTCGGCCACGTCGACGTCCACCTCGGTGAGCCCGAGCTCTGCGGCCGCCACCTGCGCGAACACCGTCTCGTGGGCCTGCCCGGTGCTCTTCGTGCCGACGCGCACGAGCACGCGACCGTCGGGCGCCAGGTGCACCTGGGCCGATTCGAACGCCCCGAAGCGCCCGGCTACCCCGAGCTGGGTCGGCGCCGAAGCCTCGACCAGACACGAGAACCCGATCCCGACGAGCCGCCCCTCGGCGCGAGCGGCGCGCTGCCGGGCCCGCCAGGCATCGAGGCCGAGGGCGTCGACGAGCTGATCGAGCTGGGCCCGCTGGGGGCCGATGTCGAGGCGCGCGCCCGGGGCGGCGATCATCGGGCGCGGTGCGTCGTCGGGCCGCAGGTTGCGGCGCCGGACCTCCACCGGATCGAGGCCCAGGTGCGTCGCCACGGCGTCCATCACGCGTTCGATCGTCACGTGCGCCTCGGGCTGTCCGAACCCACGGTAGGCGCCGACCGGGCACGTCGTGGTGGCCACACCGATCAGCTCGTAGGCGTAGTGCTCGATGCCGTAGGCCAGCGGCATCGAGCCGGCCGTCACGAGCGGCGGCCCGAGCCCGCTGAAGTAGAGCAGCGGCGCTCCGAGATCGGCGGTGATGCGGGCCCGCAGGGCCGTGACACGACCGGTGTCGTCGAAGCCCACCGTCACGTCGTGGTGCTGCTGGCGCGAGTGCACGCTGGCGGTCAGCTGCTCGGCCTTACCCGCCACCCATCGCACCGGGCGCCCGAGCCTCAGGGCCACCAAGCCGACGGCGCACTCCTCACGCGTGAAGTGCTGCTTGTTGCCGAAGCCGCCGCCGATGTCCGGGGCGACCACGCGGACCGTGGACTCGGGCAGGCCACATACCTCGGCGAGCACGGTGCGCAGCTGGTGGGGTTGCTGCTGCGACGACCACACGGTGAGTCGGCCCGTGGCCGGATCGAGCGCCGCCGCGGTGGCGTGACCCTCCATCGGGGCGCCGCACACGCGATGGTGCTCGAACGTGACGCGCCGTGTGTGGCGTGCCGCCGCCAGCTCCTCGTCGGGTCGCCCGAACGAGGCACCGACGCGGGCGAAGACGTTGTCGTCCCAGCCGTCGAACAGCGTCGGCGCACCCGGCGTCAGCGCGGCGCCGACACCGACGAGGGCGGGCAACTCGTCGAGGTCGAGGCGCACGAGGTCGAGCGCATCCAGTGCGGCCGACCCGGTCTCGGCCACGAGGACCGCCACCGGGTCGCCGACGTACCGGACGCGGTCGACGGCGAGCACGGGCCAGCGCAGGGGGCGCACGCCGGGGATCGTCAGCCGGTGATCGAACGGCTCGCTCACGGCCGCCAGCTCGGCGCCCGTGAAGCCGGCGACCACGCCGGGCACGGCGAGCGCAGCGCCCAGGTCGACGGCGACGATGCGCGCGTGGGCCACCGGGCTGCGCACGAACACGAGCGTCGACGCTCCCGGGATCGGCAGGTCGGCCACGTAGCGCGCCCGTCCCGTGAGGAACCGCTCGTCCTCACGCCGCGGCGGCGACGCCCCGATCACGACGCCGGCACGCGGTCGTTGGCCGCGAGCCGCGCCGCCAACGCGGCCGGGTCGTCGGCCACCTCCACCAGCTCGCGCAGCCAACGCCGGTACTCGATCGACACGCGGTCGGTGCGCACCGACAGCTCGATGCCGGGCTCGAGCGGCAGTGCGCCCGGCACCTGGTTCGTGACCACGGGCTCGTCCTCGGCCAGCACCCGCCGCTGGAAGGCGAGGTGCGGTTCGTCGTCGCCGGCCACGTCGTCGGTGCGGGAGAAGAACCAGAACGACCGGCACGTGCCCTCGTCGATGGGCGACGCCGTCATCCACAGCATGCGCTGCGCGCCGGTGCCGAGCGAGAAGGCGATGTTGACCGTGCACGGCAACGGCATCCGGTACGCGGAGGCCCCGTACATGGCGGCCGACTCCGCTTCGAACTCCTCGGGCGGGTCGTAGGTGAAGCGGAGCTCGCCGTCGACCCGGGCAATGGCCGGCAGCGGCGGCACGACATCCTGGCGGCGCGCCAGTGACCCGTCGTGCACCCACGCGAAGTGGGACAGGTCCACGAAGTTCTCGACGCGGCGCGGTGAGCCGACCGGCCACGTGTACGGCTCGCCCGCCACCACGCGAAAGCTCGGGTCGTCCCAGGCCGGGCACGCCGGGAGCGAGGTGCCGGCCCGATCGTCGATGCGCACCCACACGAGCCCGTAGGCCAGCTGCGTCGAGTACGCGCCGATGCGCGCCTTGGCCGGGATGGGACCGTCGGGCATCGCAGGGATCTCGCGGCACTGTCCGGTGCCGTCCCACAGCCAGCCGTGGTAGGAGCAGCGCACCCCGCCCGCTTCCACGCGGCCGACCGACAACCGCGTCGACCGGTGCAGGCAGCGATCGTCGAGCGCCACGACCTCGCCGTCGTCGAGTGCGGCGACGGCCAGCGGGCGGCCGAGCAGCGTGACCGGCATCGGTCCGCGTCCGCCGGGCTTGGCGGCGCGCAGCTCTTCGAGCGTGCAGACGGGATGCCAGAACAGCTCCAGCATCCTCACCATGTCGGTGCGGCCGGCGTTGCCAAGACCGGTCGCGGCGGTCACGACGGGACCGGGACCTTGGCGTCGTGCCACGTCCCGGCGCGCAGGCAACCGACAGGCACCAGCCGGCGCTCGACGGTGACCGTCTCCCAGCCGTCGCTCACGTCGTGCGGTCCCTCCTCGACGGCGAGCACGCTGACCTCGGCGACGCGGCCCGCGGCCAGCACGCCGAGCTCGTGCTCGCGATGGATCGACGTGGCGGTATTGATCGTGACCATGGCGATCACGTCGGTCAGGTCGACGCCCATGCCCCACACCTTCGTCATCGTCTCGGCCAACGAGTACACGGGCCCACCGATGTTGAAGATGTTCAGGTCGGTCGAGATGGTGTGCGGCAGGTAGCCGGCGTCGAAGAGGCGGCGGGCGTCCCGGAAGCGGAAGTCGGTACCCGAGTGGCCGATGTCGAGGCGCACGCCCCGCTCGACGGCGTCCCGGAACTCGTCGATGACACCGCCGGACGGCGTGAGCATCCCGCCTGCACCACGGAAGGCGTGGGTGATGATGTCGCCGCCCCGCAGCTCGGTGAGCAGACGCGGCGTGGAGATGGTGGGCGTGTGCGGGAAGCGGCCGAGGTGGACCATGACCGGCTTGTCGGGCAGCGCAGCCTGGGCGGCGCGCAGGAAGGGCGACACGGCGGGGTCGGTCGTCCAGCAGGTGCGCACCTTGGCGCCCACGACGATGTCGGCGTTGCGCTCGAGCGACGCGGTGAACAGGTCGATGTCGAGGTTGCGGTCGTCGTTGGCGATCTCCAGCTTGTGGCAGATGAAGTCCTTTGTCGCCAGGTACAGCTGGTTCGGGTCGAGGAAAGCGAGGACGCGCGTCTTGGTCTCGGGGTGGTCGATCACCGCCCGACGGGCCAGGTCGAACGTGGCCACCCCGCTGGTGCCGCCGTCGACCACCACCGGGACGCCCGCATCGACCCCGGCCTCGTCTGCTCCGACGCAGAAATCGCCGAGGCCCGGCATCACGTGGACGTGCAGGTCGATGAGCCCGGGCACCACGAGGCGGCCCGTGCAGTCGACCACGGTCTCGCCGGGCACCGGCGGCAGCGACACCTCGGGTGCCACCGCCACGATGACGCCGTCGTCGACGACCACGTCGCCGATCCGGTCCAGACCTGACACCGGGTCGATGACCCGTCCCCCACGCAATACGGTTCGCATGGGCCCGAACGTAGACCCGTTCTGTGTCGCGTTCGTTTCGCCGTGGTGTGCGCACCGTGACCTGACGGCTTGCACGAACCTTTCGCTGTGCTGAAACACACGGGCAACACGGATCGGCGACCATGCAGCGGTGCCTGACGCCGCTGCGCCGCCCGACCGTTCGTTCCTCGTGACCGGGGCCACGGTGCTGCCCATGGAGGGCCGACGCGTGGTGATCGACCCCGGCGCGGTGCTC
>JANPGL010000760.1:0-6618 GCA_031423915.1 Actinomycetes bacterium
GGCGCTCGAGCACGTCGCGGCGCAGACGGTCGACCCCGGCGAGCTGGAGGTGATCGTGTCGGACGACGGCTCGACCGACGCCACGGCCCTCGAGGTGCACAAGCGCACCTGGCCCTTCCGCTTCACCTACCTGCGTCAGGACAACGCCGGGCCCGCCGCGGCGCGCAACCAGGCGCTCCGGCATGCGACGGCGCCGCTCACGCTGTTCATCAACGACGACACCCTGCTCGCTCCCGACGCGGTGGAGCGTCACCTGGAGGCGCACACCCGCCTGGCCGGCGAGCACCTCATGGTGCTCGGCGCCTTCGACCTGCTCCCATCGTTCCAGGCGACGCGGCTCGGACACATGCTCCAGCACACGCCGGTGCTGTTCCAGTTCTGCATGCTGGAGCGCGGTGACGTGGCCGACCACAACTTCGCGTACACGTGCAACCTGTCGCTCGCCACGCAGGCAGCCCGGTCGGTCGGCTTCGACGAGTCCTTCCGCGGCCCCGCTGGCGAGGACATCGACTTCGGCAAGCAGCTCGGCGCCCGCGGCTGGTCCGTCTACTACGACCCGCACATCGGGAGCCGTCACGACCACCGCATGACCGTGCGGAGCCTGGCCCGCACCGCCCGTACGCGTGGACGCGGGCAGGCAACCTTCTACCGCAAGCACGGCTTCCCCAAAGGCGACCTGCGGAACCTGCGCTCGGTCCTCGCCAACGTCGACACGATCGACGCGCAGATGGAGTCGTCGCTCCGCTCGCTCGAACGTCAGGTCGAGAACGTCCCGTGGTCGCCGGAGTCGCCGATCGCCGACGAGCACTTCGTCGAGCTGTCCAAGATCTTCGTCGTCTACGAACTGGCCGGTCTCGTCGACGACCCCACGATCCGGGCCGCGGTCACCTCGGTCGCCGCGCAGGGCTGAACGGAGCCGACCATGACCGCCACTCCCTGCGTCAGCGTCGTCCTCTACGTCCGGGACGGCGAGCCGTACCTGCCCGAGCTGCTCGCCTCGGTGTTCGCCCAGACGCACCAGGACTTCGAGTTGTGCGTCGTCGACGACGGCTCGACCGACGCCACCGCCGAGATCCTCGCGGGATTGGCCGACCCGCGCGTGCGCGTCACCACCACCGGGGGCAACGGTCGCGACGGGCTGCATCGCACGTTCAACCAGTGCCTCGCCATGGCGCGCGCCGACCTGGTGGCCATCGCCAACGCCGACGACGTGTGGCGGCCGACGAAGCTCGAACGTCAGGTGGCGACGTTCGCGGCCGATCCCGGCCTCGACGTGTGCACCCACGACGCCTCGTTCATCGACCAGCACGGGCGGGTCACCTTCGGCGGCTTCCGCCAACCCGCCTCGTTGAACCCGACCGCCAACCTCAGCGGACGTCGGTTCGTGATCGGCGACATGGTGCCCAACCCGACCGTGATGTTCCGCCGCGAGATCGTGCGCGTCATCGGGGTGCAGGAGACCGGTTGGGTCCACGACTTCCAGTTCTGGATGAAGGCGGCGCTCGCCGGCTGCTCGTTCCTGTCGCTCCCCGACCGTCTCGTCAAGTACCGGGTGCACGAGGCAAGCCACTCCACCAGCTCGCACCGCGCCGAGCGGATCCGCACCGAGAGCCTCGAGATGGTCCGGTGGATGGTTCCCCGCTACGGCATCGGTGAGCTGTACCCGGAGCTCGCCTCGTGCACGGACGGCCCGCTGTCGGAGGCCTACGCCCACCTCGACTTCGCCACCATGCTCCGCCGCGCCAGCCAGCCGGAGCTGGCCGACGCGTCCCTGGCCACGGCGAGACGGATCGCACCGTCCCACGTGGGGGCCGGCACCGTCGACGTCCAGTGGTTCGGCAGGCAACCACAGGTCGCTGAGCTGCTCGACCTCCCACCGCAGCGGCTGGGGCGGATGTCGTTGCCCGCGGCGCGCACCGTCCTGGCCCTACCCGGCGACGTCGACGACGACGCCATCGGCCGGGCGTTCGCCGACCTTCTCGACGGTGCCGCCGACGAACCGTCGCCCCGTGAACCGGTCGTGGTGCTCACCGACGACGACCGCACCACGGCCGCCGCGCTCGAGCACTACACGCGCACCGCCGAACGCGTGGGTCTCAGCCGGGAGGCCCAGATCGACCTCCTCCAGGTGCGGCCGGGCGAACTCGACGCGGTCGTCGAGGGGAACCTGCTCGACGGCGGCACGCTGCTCCCGGTCACCGGTGGCCCCGAGACGACGGACTGCCTCGCCCGTCACGCGGCCTCCATCGGCCGCCTCGGGGCGCTCGACGCGCGCTGACGGCTTCGCCGGAGCGCCTCAGCCGAGCAGACCCTCGCCCATGGCGATGGCCACGGCTTCGGCATCCATGCCGCACAGCTCCTCGAGAACCTCGAAGGCGTGCTCACCGAGGTAGTTCGGCGCAGGGCGGTACGGCTCGAGCGAGCTGACCGAGAACCGGGCGGGGAAGCGGTCGAACGGGCGCTCACCGAACACCTCGGAGGGCAACGTCCCGAAGAACCCGCGGGCGGCGAGCTGCTCGTCGTCCGTGAACAGGTGGCTCCCATCCTGGACCCGCCCGGCCGGCACGCCGACCGCCTGCAGGGCTTCCATGGCGGCGCGGGCCGACCGGGAGCCGCACCACGCGGCCAGACCGTCGAGCGAACCGCCGATGGCCCCGGCCGCCGCCACCGCGTCCGCGTCGTCGCGCACGGTCACCGCCACCTCGCCGTCGTTGGTGCGGAACACCTCGTTCACCACGAACTCAGCGAACGGATCGTGGTTGCCCGCCGGCCCCACCTCGCGCCCGTTGGTCATCAGCTCGGTGACGGCGCTCCCCATGAGGTAGGCGCCCACCTCCACCTGGGCGATGTCGACGTGCTGGCCCTCCCCCGTCCGCTCCCGGGCCTCGAGCGCCGACAACACCGCGAACGCACCGGTGAACCCGGCGGCGTGGTCGTTGAGCGAGAAGCCGGCGCCGATGTCGCCGCGACCGGCCGGGTTCGAGAGATGAGTCAACCCGCACAGCGCGTGCACCGTGGGCGCGTACGAGATCATGTCCTTCCACGGGCCCTCGTGGCCGCACCCCGACATCGTCACGTAGACCAGCCGCGGGTTCCACGTGTGCACGGTCTCGTAGTCGAGGCCCAAGCGGTCGAGCACGCCCGCCGAGTAGTTCTCGATGAGCACGTCGGCCTGCTCCACGAGCTGCTTGACGAGCGCGTGGGCACCGTCGGCCTTCATGTCGAGCGCCAGCGAACGCTTCGACCGGTTCCAGCACGGGAAGTACGGGAAGTCGGGCGAGTTCACGAGCGTGGCCCGACCAGCGGTCTGGACCTTGATGATGTCGGCGCCGAGATCGCCGAGCATGCGACAGCAGAACGGCCCGGCGAGCACCCAGGTCAGGTCGAGCACGCGCAGCCCGGCGAGCGGCTTGCCACCGGACGCCGCCGCTTCGGTGGGCCGCGCCGGGCGACGGTCGGGCCACTCGGCCAGCACGGCCTGCGGGGCGACGACGGTCGGCGGGCCCGGAGCGTCGGTGGGTGTGGCGCCGAACACGACAGGTAGGCGGGGCCGGGTGATCGAGGCTCCGTCGGCGGTGGGCGTCGTCGCCACGTGGAACCGACGGAACGCGAACTGCGGGTTGGTGGCCACCTGCGCCACCGTCTGCACCTCCCCGAACGCCACGTGCCGGTCCTGCGCCTCGCGGAAGAGGTCGCCCGAGTCCTTGGTGAGCGCGAACCGGCGCATGAGGTCCATCAACGGGTCGACCTGGGCGAGCAGGGCCGCCGGATCCGCCGCCAACAGCGCCGACAACTCGGCGGCGCCCTCGATGCCCTCCTCGGCCATCCAGTCGAGCACCGGTGGGGCCGCGGGGGTGGGGCTGACCATGCACCAGCCCGCCCTGCAGCGCGTCACGGCATACGCCCGCAACCAGTGCAGGCTGCCTTGCCGCAACGCGATCTTGGGTATCGGCAGCACGTCGTCGTAGAAGTACTCGAACCAGAGCTGCTCGATGCTCGACGCCACCGCCTCGTGGAGCGACACGTCGACGAGCTGACCGGCTCCCGTGCGGCGCGCGTGACGCACGGCGGCCAGGCCGCTCAGCACCGCCGAGAACGAGCCGAAGTGCAGGCTCTGGCGACCCCACGGGTTCACCGCTTCGTCGGGCGATCCCGAGATCGACAGGACGCCGCCGAGCGCGGACGCCACCAGGTCCGTCGTCTGCCAGTTCGACCATGGCCCGGTGCGGCCGAACGGCGTGAGGCTCACCTGCACCAGCGCGGGATGGTCGGGCAGCAGGTCCTCGTGGTCGAGGCCCAGCCCGGCGAGCCGGCCGGGCGGCGCGGTCTCGACCACGAGGTCGGCACCGAGGGCGAGGCGACGGTAGGCATCGGCACCCTCGGTCGTGGCCAGGTCGAGCGGCACCCCGGCCTTGCCGCCGTCGTACCACCAGTCGAGCAGACCGCCATGGGCGCCGGCGATCTGGTCGACCATGGCGGGCCCGTGCGAGACCTGGTGCCCGTCGTGGACGCGGACCACCGTCGCACCGGCCTCGGCCAGGAGCTTGGTGGCGAAGCGGCCCGTGTCATCGGTCAGATCGACGACGCGCAGATCGGCGAGAGGTCCCCCCATGGCCACCGACTGTAGGCACGGTGGCGGATCGTCGCGGACGGGCCGCCGATCACCCCGGGTCGGTGGCCGCGTCCTGGTGCTCGGCGTCGTCGCCCGAGTCGGCGACCGGGTCTGCGACCTCGTCGGCCTGGGCTTCAGGCGTCGGAGGTTCGGCCGGGGCCGGGGCCCACGACGGGCGCTCGCCCGACTCGATGGCCAACAGATCGGCCAGCGCCTGCTTGTAGCCGGCCTCCGCCTCGGCGACGGCGGCGTTGGACGCCCGCTGGGCCCGGACGTCCTTGAGGCGCTTGGCGGCCCGTTCCTTGGCGGCACGGGCGTCGTCGAGCTGACGGGCATCGCTCGCCTCGCGCTCCAGGCGTCGACGTTCCTCGCCGGCCAGCTCGCGGGCGGCGGCCGCCGTCGCCTTCTCGCGGGCCTGCTGGGCCCGGAGCAGCTCGGCGAAGCGACGCACGTCGTCGGGCGCGCCAGGAGCGGGAGCGGCCTCGCCACCCCCGGCCGGGGTCACGGGCGACGGGCGGTCACGGTGGCGGTCGGGACGGGACCGGGAAGGCATGGGGCCGATGCTATGAGCCGCGCGGCACAGGCCGCGAGCCCGTGGCGCGGACCGGGTGCCCGTTAGCCTCGGCGGGCGTGACCCCCCGCACGCCCGACACCGACGTCGTGGTGGTCGGCGCAGGCCCCGCCGGGGCCGCCGCCGCCATCACGCTGGCTCGCGCCGGCCGGAGCGTCACCGTCGTCGACAAGGCGACGTTCCCGCGCGACAAGTGCTGCGGCGACGGGCTCACGACGGGTGCCCTCCGCCTGCTCGAAGGGCTCGGGTTCGTGCCGTCGTCCACTCCGTCGTTCCAGGTCGTCGACGCGGCGTGGGTCCGGTCGCCGTCGGGACGCACGGTGCGGTTCGGCTTCCCGAGCGGGCGGGGCGTGTACGGCGCGGTGCTCCCCCGCATCGAGCTCGACGCCGCACTCGTCGACCTGGCCCGCGCCGCCGGCGCCACGGTCGACGAGGGCGACGGGCTCGCCGCGGCTACCGACGACGGCGACCACGTCACCGTGACGCTGGCGTCGGGTCGCACGCTGCGCGCCGGTGCGGTGATCGGCGCCGACGGCATGTGGAGCCCGTTGCGCAAGGCGCTCGGGATGCAGACACCGGGGTACCTCGGCGAGTGGCATGCGTTCCGTCAGTACGTCAGCGGTGTCACGGGCGACGGCGCCGAGCGGCTGTGGGTCTGGTTCGAGCCCGATCTGCTTCCCGGCTATGCCTGGAGCTTCCCCCTGCCGGGCGGGCGGGCGAACGTCGGGTTCGGTGTGCTGCGCGACGGCACCCGCCGGGTGCAGGACATGAGGCGCGAGTGGACAGACATCCTCGAGCGTCCCCACGTGCGGGCCGCGCTCGGGCCCGACGCCCGGCTCGAGGACCGCCACCTGGCGTGGCCGATCCCGGCCCGCATCGACAAGGTCGTCGCCGGCCGCGGCCGCGCCCTGTTCGTGGGCGACGCCGTGGCCGCCACCGACCCGCTCACCGGCGAAGGCATCGGCCAGGCCCTCTTGACCGGCATCGCCGCCGGCGAGGCGCTGGCCGGCACCTCCTCGGCACCCGAGGCGCTCCGCCGTTACCGCGATGCCATCCAGCGCGACCTGGTGGCCGACCACCGCATGTCGTTGACGCTCGGCAGGGTCCTGCGCCACGGCTGGGGCGCCCGCGGCGCCGTGCGCGTGGCCGGGTCGACCGACTGGACCCGGCAGAACTTCGCCCGCTGGCTGTTCGAGGACGAGCCCCGCGCCATCGCCCTCACGCCCGGCCGCTGGCATCGCAAGTTCCTCGACCGCGACGGCGCCTACGCCGGGGCGCGCACGTGATAGGTCTCCGACCATGACGACGGCGCTGGTTGGCGTGGTGATGGGGTCGCGGTCCGACTGGGAGACGATGGGAGCCGCCACCGAGGTGCTCGAGGAGCTCGGCGTCCCGCACGAGGTGCAGGTGGTGTCGGCGCACCGGACGCCCGACC
>JANPGL010000761.1:0-2566 GCA_031423915.1 Actinomycetes bacterium
GTGCCGAAGTGCTACCTCAGCGCCATCGACGCCGACGCCGGCCGCTTCGTGATCCTCATGGAGGACCTCGGCCACCTCGAGGCAGGCGACCAGCTCGCCGGCATCACTCCGGCGCGGGCCGGGGCGGTGCTCGACGCGCTGGCGGCCTTCCACGCCTCGTACTGGGAGTCGCCGAAGCTGGCCGACCTCGACTGGGTGCCCGTCCAGGACGACCCCTTGTACGTGGCCGCGGTCCCGCCGATCGTGTCGGCGGGCGTGGCCGCGCTCGAACACTTCGACGGCGACCTGCCGGCGGGTTCGCTCGAGCTCGCCCGCAAGGTCGACGCCGGGTTCGTGGATCTCACCTACCGCTGCGCGGCGGGGCCGCACACCCTGGTCCACGGCGACGCGCGGCTCGACAACCTGTTCTTCAGGCCGGGCACCGACGAGTTCGCCCTCATCGACTGGCAGCTGTCGTTGCGCAACCGCGGCGTGTACGACCTCGTGTGGCTGCTGGCCACGTCGATGGACGTCGAGGCCCAGAACGCCCACGCCCACGACCTGGTGCACCGCTACCACGCGGCGCTCGAGGCCAACGGGGTGCGCTGGGCGTTCGACGATCTTCGTCGCGCCGCGGCCGAGCAGTCGGCCTACCTGCTCTCGGGGCCGCTCTCGCTCATCGGCACGTTCGACTTCGCCGAGGCGGGCGATGGCCGGGCGGCGGCACTCGTGCGCAAGTGGGTACCACGGGGGTTCAACCTGGCGCTGCTGCTCGGGGCGGCCGACGTGGTGTAGCCGGCGTCGTGCGGGCGCGCGCAAAGGGGCGCCCGGTGGGGCGCCCCTTCGCTACGGTCGGTCGCAGGCCTTCGCTTCGCTCAGGCCTCAGCTCGCACGGGGGCTGCGCCCCCGGACCCCATCGGTGACCGGGTCGCTGGCGCTCCCTCGGTCGCAGGCCTTCGCTTCGCTCAGGCCTCGATGAAGATGCACTCGCCGGGGCACTCCTCGGCGGACTCGATGACGGCGTCGAGCTTGCCGTCCGGGATCTCGGCCATGCCGTCGGCGCCCTGCGGGTTGCCCTGGGCAGTGGCATAGACCTTGCTGCCCTCCTTCACGTACGCCAGACCGTCGTCCAGCAGCGTGAAGACGTCCGGAGCGATCTCCTCGCAGAGACCGTCACCGGTGCAAAGATCCTGGTCGATCCAGACCTTCATTGGTGGCCCTTCCTTGGTGCTCGCGTGTGGCGGGCGGTAGTCGGTTGCTCGCCCTGATCACACCGTACCCGGGCGTGAGGTGATTTTACACGGGGGACACCGCGGAAACACGTTGGTCGCGCCGGTTACCTGCGAAGACGTAGCCCGCCGTGACGATCGCATGAACGCGACGGCGCTTGGCCGCGTCGGAACGGGGAAGTCGGTATAGGTTCATCCTGAAGGACGCACCGCCGTCGGCCCCCGGGTCGGCGTCGGACGGACCACTCGGAGAGCAGAGGTGACGTCGATGTCCGACGCGGAGTACGAACGCCGATTGGCGGCCTACGCCGACGAGCTGGCGGAGCTGCGCGAGCAGGCCAAGGCGCTCGAAGAGGAGATCGTGTCGCTGCGCCGCAAGCTCGCCGACGCGCCCAAGCGCGTCCGCACGCTCGAGGAGCGGCTGCTCGAGACCAAGGGCCAGCTGGCCCAAGCGGTCTCCCAGAACGAGAAGCTGAGCTACACCCTGCGGGAAGCCCGCGAGCACATCGCCGCGCTGCGCGAAGAGGTCGACAAGCTGTCCGCGCCTCCCTCGGCCTACGGCGTGGTGGTCGGCAAGAACGACGACGGCACCGTCGACGTCCTGACGTCGGGTCGCAAGATGCGGGTGACCCTCCGCCCCGACATCGACCACGTCCTGCTGCAGCGCGGCCAGGAGGTCGTGCTGAACGAGAGCTTCAACGTCGTGATGGCCCGCGCCCCCGAGGTGGCCGGCGAGGTCGTGACGATACGTGAGGTCCTGGAAGACGGCACTCGGGCCCTCATCGTCGGCCGGGCCGACGAGGAGCGCGTGTGCGAGCTCAGTGACGAGATGCGGTTCCTGCGCCTCCGGGCCGGCGATTCGGCCCTCCTCGACTCACGTTCGGGACTGCTCGTCGAGAAGCTGCCGCGGCCCGAGGTCGAGGACCTGTTGCTCGAGGAGGTGCCCGACATCTCCTACGAGGACATCGGCGGCCTCGACACCCAGATCGACGCCATCGCCGACGCGGTGGAGCTGCCGTACCTCCACGCCGAGCTGTTCGCCGAGCACCAGCTGCCCGCGCCCAAGGGCATCTTGCTCTACGGCCCGCCCGGGTGCGGCAAGACGCTCATCGCCAAGGCCGTGGCCAACTCGCTCGCCAAGAAGGTGGCCGAGAAGATGGGTGCCGCCCCCGGCGCCCACAAGGGCCGCAGCTACTTCATCAACATCAAGGGCCCCGAGCTCCTCAACAAGTACGTCGGCGAGACCGAGCGGCAGATCCGCCAGGTCTTCCAGCGGGCCCGCGAGAAGAGCGAGGAGGGCTGGCCGGTCATCGTGTTCTTCGACGAGATGGACTCGATGTTCCGTACGCGCGGCTCGG
>JANPGL010000762.1:0-1599 GCA_031423915.1 Actinomycetes bacterium
GAGCGACGAGATGACCAGGAACGGCTTCTTCGCCGCCAGCTCGTTGGCGCAGCGTTGCGAGTCGGCCGGTGTGATGGCCATCTTGCAACTCTCGAGCTTGATCGGCCGACCTGGCTTGCCCGCCTTGTAGTCGGCGCCCACGCCGCCGAGCTCCTCGTTGATGTACTTCACCGCCGCCTCGGCGGCCTGGCGGTACTCCGGGAACGTGCCTGACGGGTCACCCTCGGGGTTCTGGAACCCGATGACGACGGGGTCGCCCGTTGCCTTCATCGGCTTGGCCTGCGCGCTCTTCTCGTTGTCCCAGGTCTCCTGGGCGTGCTTGAGCGGCGAGGCACCGCTCGCCGCCGCAGTCGTCGTGGCA
Organism: Actinomycetes bacterium; assembly: GCA_031423915.1. GTDB lineage: Bacteria > Actinomycetota > Acidimicrobiia > Acidimicrobiales > Ilumatobacteraceae > JANMAT01. The sequence continues at coordinate 362 of JANPGL010000762.1, forward strand.
CCACCGCCCGCAGCGGCGGTCGTGGCCGTCGACGCCGCGGTCGTCGCGGTGGTGGCTGCTTTTGTCGTGGTGGTCGTAGCCGCAGTGGTGCCGCTCCCGCTCGCACCCTTGTCGCTCGAACCGCACGCCGCTGCGCCCAGGGCCAGCACCCCGAGCACTGCGACGACGCGTCGCGTCGGTCGCTTACGCATCTCGTCCCCCTCGATGTCGGTGCGGGCCGGCCCCCCCGAGTCGACGCGCACGGGCCGTCCCCCGACGGCTCCGGCGCATTGAAACACGCCGGCACCGAAAAGTAACTAGGCGGAGTAGTTACAGGTCCGCGAAAGCCACGACGGAATGCTTGTAAAAAGCAAATATGTTCCTTGTAGAGGCAAATTGACTGTGAATCACAGTTGCTTTCGGCAACTAGTTCGGGCCGGAAGTTTTGCTTGCCAAACCGCGACCGAGGGTTCAGATTGCACGGGACGCGGGCTCTTGGGGGGACCGCAAGACAGGGGACGATGATGAGCAAGACCGGACGCGCCCTCGTTGTCGCGCTGGCAAGCGTGGGGCTCGTGGCGACGGCGTGTGGGAGCAGCGACGGCGGTGGATCGACGGCGACCACGGCCGGGTCGAACGCGGCGACCACCGCGGCCGCCGCCGCTACGACGGTGGCGGCCGCAGTGACGACCGCGGCGCCGGCCACGACGGCGGCCGCGAAGAAGTACGGAAAGCAGGCCGACGGTTCGTATCTCGGTAAGGGTGACTTGAAGCTGGACCTGACCAAGTGCCCGAGCGACTGGAACGTCAGCCAGGGGATCACCGACAAGGAGATCAAGCTGTACTCGTCGATGCCCAAGTCCGGGCCGTTGGCCGGGTTCGGTCTCATCGCCGACGGTATGAACAGCTACTTCAAGTACATCAACGACAAGGGTGGTGTCGCCGGCAAGTCGATCTCGCTTGAGGTGAAGGACGACACGTACCAGGCTGACAAGACCAAGGCCAACGTCGATGAGGCCATCGCGTCGAAGAACTACGCTGCGCTCGTCACCGTGATCGGCACGCCGAACAATCTGGCCATCTGGGACACCACGCACAAGGAGTGCATGCCCCAGCTGCTCAACGGCACGGGCGCAGCCCAGTGGGGTGACGTCGAGAACCATCCGTGGACGATCGGGATGCAGCTCGACTACACGAGCGAGGCCATCTTGTGGTCGGAGTGGATCAAGAAGGAGTACCCGAACGGGGCGAAGGTCGCG
>JANPGL010000763.1:0-2610 GCA_031423915.1 Actinomycetes bacterium
CACGAACGCCAACGGCCACCACCCCCAGGGGGGCAGCGATGCGGCGACCAGGGCGCCGGCGCCGAGGGCGGCGGCCTGGCGGGCGCTGCGTTCCACTCTCAGGCCTTCCCCAGCAGGGCTCGCATCAGCGCGGCCGACAGCCGCGGCGTGCGGCCCACGTGGGCCTCGCCGCGATCGAGCCGGGCCGCCAGCGCCCGCCCGGCGTTCACGCCGATCCAACGCAGCGGTTCGGGTTCCCACGGCCGGCTGTGGTGGCCGACCCACGGAAGTCGGGTCAGCTCGGTGTCGCGGCCGAGGATGAGGTCGGCCAGCGTGCGGCCCGCCAGGTTGGTGGTGGTGACGCCGTCGCCCACATACCCGCCGGCCCACGCCATGCCGGTCGAACGGTCGAGACCGACGGAGCAGAACCAGTCGCGCGGCACGGCCAGCGGCCCGCCCCAGGCGTGGGTGAACCGAGCGCCGGCTGCGGCGGGGAACAGTTCGCGCACGGTCTGTCGCAGCGTCTCGTGGGTCCGTTCGTCGATGTCGAACGCGGGCTTCACGGCCGAGCCGAAGTGGTATGGAGCGCCCCGACCGCCGAAGGCGATGCGGTCGTCGGCCGTCCGCTGGGCGTAGATGATCAGGTTGCGGGCGTCCGAGAACGTGGCCCGGTCGCGCCAGCCGATCGAGGCCCACACGTCGGCCGGCAGCGGCTCCGTGGCGACCATCAGCGAGTAGAGCGGCACCACCGTGCGGCGCTGGTCGGCGAGCAGCGGCGTGTACCCCTCGGTGGCCCGCACGACGGTCGTGGCCCGCACCGTGCCGTGGACGGTGCGCACGCGGCCGGGCCGTAGTTCCTCGGCGCGGGTCCGCTCGTGGATGGTGCCGCCGTGTGCCTCGACGGCGCGGGCGAGGCCGCGCACCAGCCGAGCCGGGTGCACGGCGGCGCAGTGCGGCGTGTACGTGGCGCCCAGGAGGCCGGGCACGTCGATGCGGCCGGCCGCCTCGCGCCGGTCGAGCCAGCGGATGACATCGTCGCCCAGACCGAAGGCGTGAGCCTCCGCGAGCTCGGCGCGCAACCGGCCGACGTGGGCCGGATTGGTGGCGGCGTGGAGCGAGCCGTCCTTGGCCAGGTGGGCGTCGATGCCCTCGGCCCGGCACACGGCGGCGATGTCGTCGATGGCGGCGAACATGGCGCGCTGCATGGCCACGGCGGCGACACGGCCGTGGCGGCTCGCCAGCGTGTGCAGCGACATGGGCAGCAGCGCCGACGCCCAGCCACCGTTTCGGCCCGACGCGCCGAAGCCGCACACCTCGGACTCGAGCACGACGACGCGCAGACCCGGCTGGTTGCACAGGAGCGAGTACGCCGTCCACAGCCCGGTGAAGCCGCCGCCGACGACCACCACGTCGACGTCGGCGTCGCCGGGGAGCACCGGGCGCGGCGTCAGCGGGTCGTCGGCGCCGACGCTGTCGAGCCAGAACGAGCGCTGGCGGTACGACGCGGCAGAGGCGGCCATGGCCGGGCGAGCGTAGCGACCTGCGGCTCGGTGGCGGGTTCGGCGGTCGCCGGCCGGCGACCGCTCGGGGCTCTGCGCACCTCGGACCGGTCGGGCGGTCTGATCGCCCGCGGTGTCCAAGGCGGACGGGGCGGTCGTGGGCGGGGGTGGGTCGCCCCGGAGGAGAGTCAGTCGGCGGCGACGAGGTGGACGACCCAGCGGAACTCGGTCGAGCCCGGCGGGTGGCAGGCGAAGAGCGTGGCGGTCTTGGCGGGCGTCTGTTCGATGATGCGGATGGCGTCGGGAGTCACGATCTCGTGCCCGGTGACCACGTAGCGGGACTCGACGCCGTCGACGGTGAACGTGACCTGGTCGCCCTCGACGAGCTCGTCGATGTGGCGGAACGGCCGAGTGCTACTGACCCGGTGCCCGGCGACGACCACGTTGCCGGGCGTACCGGGCATGGCGGTGCCGGGCCAGTGGCCGGGTCCCTTGTCGAGCGTGGGCAGGGTGATGCCGCTGAACATCTCGAGGTCGAGGTCGAGTCGGGGGATGCTGATGCGGCCGAGGATCAGCTCGGGTTCCGCCTGGTGCTCGGGTGGCGGCATGATCGGAGTCGGGAGCGTCACCGTGGTGGGCACGGCCGTGGTCGACGTGGTCGGCGCCGCCGTCACGATGGCGGTGGTCGCCCCTGTCGAGGTGGGCACGGCCGCCGCCGTGGTCGTCGCCGTCGGTGCCGTTGTCGTGGCCGGGGGTGCGGCCGTGGTCGGCGCCGCCGCCCGGTCGCCGCTGCTGCCGCACGCCGCGGTGGCCGCCACGAGCAACAGGCACGCGGCCGCCCGGGCGAGCGTCGCTCCGAGCGTCGTGTCGGCCCCGCGAAGCGTCATGTCGGCCCCGCGAAGCGTCATGTCGGCCCGCGAAGCGTCATGTCGGCCCCGCGAAGCGTCATGTCGGAAGGGTATCGGCGAGGCGGGCCACGGCGTCTCGCGCTGCCGCCCGTCCTTGCCGGATGCAGGCGGGGATGCCCACCCCGCGATGGGCCGCGCCCACCGCCCACACGCCGGGGGCGTCGCGCCGCAGGGCCGACTCGATGGCCGTCACCCGGCCGAGATGACCGGGGGTGTGCTGGGGG
>JANPGL010000764.1:0-2864 GCA_031423915.1 Actinomycetes bacterium
CGCGCTGGCCGAGCCGAGCAGCGCGGCCGCCCGGCCCAGCCCGCCGGTCACGGCGCCGACCACGTCGAGCAGTTGCGCGGCGTACGCCGGCACGTCGTCGGGCAGGAGGTCGCCGAGGACGTCACCCAGCTCGAACAGGCCGAGGATCTTGCCCAGGCCGGCGAACAGCGCGGCCGGGTCAGCGGGCGCACCGGTGGCGGCAGCGGCGAGGTCGGACACGGGGCCCTTGCCGCGGGCGATCCCGGCGATGTGCTGGCTCGGGTCGAGGAAGCCGCCGGACCTGTCGGTGGAACCGAAGCGGAGAGCGGCGGGCGGCGCCCCCTCGGCGTTGGCCAGCACGACGGCGCTGTGGTTGCCGGCCGGGTCGAAGCCGTGCGTGAGGTAGGCCTCGGCGTAGCTCAGCGGCAACGGATCCTTCCGGCCCGTCGTGGCGGCGACGGCGGGGATCACGAACTCGCCGAACAGCAGCCGGGGCGTGCACGTGTCGTCGGCCAGGTCGGCGGTGAAGCGAAGCACGTCGGTCTCGTAGGCGGCCTCACCGTCGGCACCCTTGGGGGCGACGGCGACGCGCTGGCGCCCGAGGTCGTGGCGTACCAGGTGCTCCCACGGGGTGCCGGGCACGTGGTGGAGGCCGTCGGCGCTGAGGGCGTACTGCTGGTAGATCTCCGCCTTTGTGGGCTGTCCCTTCTTCGGTTCCTCCGAGCGACGCTCCATCACGAACAGCAGCGGTGCGTCGTAGCCGCGCTCGTGGCCGTCCTGGTCGACGAAGGTGATCGTGAAGGCGAACGGCGTCGTGCCGATGGTGGGCCAGAACACCATCGGGTCCGGGCCCGGATCGTTGATGTCGGGTGTCGTCTTCGGCTCGAGCACGACCTGCACGTACGTCATGCCCCGGTGGCCGTAGCCCCGCACCCGTTCCTTCAGCTGGATGTAGTGGCGTTGCCAGAGGATGGCGAAGCCACCGTCGGGCAGCGATGGGTCGGCCCGCCGCCGGGTCTCGGTGACGTACACCGCCCGGTGGCCGAACGGGCAGAGGTAGCCCTTCTTCACGATGCGCACGAACTGGTCACGCCCGAGGGTGGTGCGGTGCTGCCACTCGGTCAGCGGCACGCCAGGCACGTTCCAGTTGCCCCGGACGTCGATGAACGCGCCGAGCGACGTGAGGGCGAGGTGGTTCACGCTGACCGGGTCGGGCGGCGGCAGCTTCCAGTTCGTGCCCTGGTCGCCGGTCGACAGGTTGACGATGTCCTTGCGATCGTCCGGCGTGAGGCTGGTGCGGAACGGCCAGGTTGCCGACGGCAGGGGGCGCTCGCCGTGCTCCAGGTCGCGGGTCCACACGGCACGCACGATGCGCTGCGTCGTGTTTTCCTCGTCGACGGTCGGTTCCGTGGTGGTCCCGGTGCGCACCCCGAGGCGGGTGTTCCACAGCTCGACGGTCGCACCCGGGGTCTCGTCGACGTCGACGGCGTGGGCCCACGCGCCGTCGGGGCTGGGCGACAGCTGCAGCCGGCTCGGCACCTCGAGCGCGGTCTCGTCGGTGGTCGGTGGGCGGGGTGCCGGGCGACCGATCACGAACGGCAGGAGGCGCTGCAGATCGAGGCCGCTTCGGACGCCGGCCTGCAGCTCACCCGCGAGGCGGGCCCGTTCGGCCGGGTCGGCGTCGGCGACGAGCTGACGGGCGGCGAGCGGGAGCTCGTGCACCTGCTGGCGGAGACCGGCGGCGGCGAGCACGCGGGTGGTGCGCACCCGGTCGGCCGCCGTCAGGGCGGCGTTGGTGCCCGTGCGCAGCGCGCCGGTCGGCACCACGACGCTGGCGAGGGGTGCGTCAAGGAATCGCCACACGAAACGGCGCTCGGCGAGGGGCACGACCGCCAGCGGCAGCGTGCCCATGGCGGTGAGGATCCCTTCGGTGGTGAGGTCGACGGTCTGGCCGGCGGCGAGCACGAAGGCGAGGCGGGACTGCCCGGAGAACCGGGCGCCCGCCGGTAGCTTCGGTTGCTCGGGCCGGCCGGCGTTGGGGTCGTCGGTCGGCAGCTTCTCCTGGAAGACCTGCTCGAGCACGTGTTGCGGGGGCAGCGTGACGATCAGGCGCGGGGCGTTCGCGCCGTCGGCCGGGACGAGGCGGGGAACCCGGTCGTCACCGATCGTCACGTCGCAGCCGGATGCGGTGACGGTCAGGACGAGATGATCACGTGGGCGGGTGACCTGCAGGCGCAGCCGGTGGCCGAGCAACGATGGCGATCGCCACCGATCCGCGTCGGCGACGGCCCGGCCCAGGGGATTCCCGGTGTCGTCCATCCTGCCCCCCTCATGTCAGCACTACGAACAAGAGCGCGCAGGGCCGACAGTGATACTGCCATGTGGTCGACGCCTGCTCGACGAGCGCTCGACCGGCACGTCGCAGGTCCTCCGATCACGCCGCGGCCGTTGATCAGATGCAGCGGGAGGGAGAGAACACAGTCCTGTCGGAGCAGCCGCCAGCGAACATCAGCTATTCGGCCTAAAGGTCTTCGCGAAGCGCTCCGGGCCGCCTGGTCACCGCAGGACACCGCGGGACCCTGTGGCTCACGGCGCCCTCCGATCCGGGCGCTCGCCGCGACCTTGGCTCTCCGCTATAGGCACGCAGTAGGCACGCCGAGCCGTCCCTGCGATGAGGGGGCTCCCCAAAACAGGCCCTGACCTGCTACGATACGAGAGCGGGTGAGGGGAATCGAACCCCCGTCCTCAGCTTGGGAAGCTGATGTTCTGCCTCTGAACTACACCCGCAGAACAGCGTCAGCCTAGCGAATTCCCGCCCGGGCGCTAGACGGCGTTGCGGCCCGAGTGGCGCAGTCCCCTCCGCTCGACGGGCCGCGCTGGCACCG
>JANPGL010000765.1:0-19206 GCA_031423915.1 Actinomycetes bacterium
GCCGGGCCGATGTCGGCGGGCGACCGAACGGTCTCCCCCGCCCCGCCGAGGGCACGCACGACCTCGTCGTAGCGGGTCTCGGGCTGGAGGTCGCACGCCATGTCCCACCCGTACACGGCCTGCATCGGGTGCTTCTCCAGACCCCACATCCCGTTGTTGCCGACCACCATCACGACGGGCATGCCGTGGCGCACGAGCGAGTCGACGTCCATGAGGCTGAACCCGGCGGCGCCGTCGCCCAGCAGCACGACCACCTGGCTGTCGGGCCGGGCCGCCCGGGCCGCCAGCGCGTAACCCGGGCCGTTGCCGAGGCAGCCGTACGGCCCGGTGTCGAGCCAGCAGCCGGGGCTGAACACCTCGACGTGCTTGCCGGCGTAGCTGGCGAAGTCGCCCCCGTCGCAGATGACCACGGCGTCGCGCTCGAGCCGCCGACCGAGCTCGCCGTAGATGCGCGTCGGCCTGATCGGATCGGCGTCGGCAGCGAGCAGCTCGGCGTCGGTGGCGGCGGCGGCCCGCTCGGCGTCGCGCACCTGGGTGATCCACGCCTCGTGATCCTTGCGAGGACCGGCGTACGCGGCAAGGCCGAGGAGCACCATCGACAGGTCGCCCGAGCAGCTCGGCACCTCCACGTGGGCGGCGCGCCCCGAGCGGGCGTCGGTCACGTGCGCAACGGTGGCGTTGCCGAACCGGCCGAAGCCGAGCCGGAAGTCGAGCGGTGTGCCGATGACGACCACCAGGTCGGCGTGCGTCTTCAGCAGGCCACGGGTGCGGGTGAACGCCAGCTCGTGGTCGGCGGGCAGGCAGCCTCGTCCGAGTCCGTTGAACCAGCACGGCACGCGCAGGTGCTCGACCGCGGCGGCGAGCACGTCCCACGCCCCACCCCAGTACACGTCGGAGCCGACGATGACGGCGGGACGCTCGGCGGCGGCGAGCAGCGTGGCGATGCCCGCCACCTCGGCCGGGTCGGGCAGCGCCCCCGTGGGCTCGGTGTGGTCGGGCATCTCGGCCGTCGCCGGCGAGAACAGCACGTCCATGGGCACGTCGAGGAACACCGGCCCCCGGTGCGGGGTCATGGCCAGGCTCACCGCGTCGTACACCTCGGAGGCCGCCTTCGACGCGTCGAAGACCGTGCCGGCGTGCTTGGTCACGCTGGCCACGATCGGTACGTGGTCGAGCTCCTGCAAGCTGCCCGCACCCCAGCGGGCGGCGGGGGCGCGACCGCCGAGCACCACGAGCGGCGAGCCGTTGAAGTGGGCGCTGGTGATGGCGCTCACCCCGTTGGTGATGCCCGGGCCGGCCGTGAGCGCCGCCACGCCGGGGCCCCGGGTGAGCTTGGCCCACGCCTCCGCCGCGAACGTGGCCGTCTGCTCGTGACGGGTGTCGATGACGCGCCACCCTCGGTCGCGTGCCGCGTCGTAGAACGGCCAGATGTGCCCGCCGTTGAGGGTGAACATGGTGTCCACGCCGAAGCGGCCGAGCACGTGCAGCGCCTGCTGGCCGGCGTGACCCTCGAACGTGGATGTCATGATCGGACCCCCGTGCCCCGGGCCCGGCTCGATCAGGTGCGGTCGAGGCCGGCCAGGAACCCGCCGACAGCCTGCCACCAGGCGTCGGGCGACTCGAACTGCGGGCTGTGCCCCCCGCCCGGCAGGACGGCCAGGTCGGCCCCGCCGATCGCCCCGGCCATGCGGCGGCTGTCGTCGACGCAGACGTCCTGCTCCCCCACGATCACCAGCGTCGGGCAACGGATCTGGCGCAGATCGGCCAGGCGGTCGCGTCGGCGGGCCATCGCCGGGATCATCCCGATCAACATGGCGGCCGCGCAGGCCCGCACCTTGGCGTCGCACCACTCGGCGTACGCCGCGTCGGCCGCCCGCAGCACCTGATCGGCGTCGTTGGGGGCCACGCCCATGTCGCGAGTGGCGTCCAGGTAGGCCTCGACGCCACCCTCGCGCACGACCGCCACCCCCAGCTCGGCCAGCTCGGCCGTCAGGCCGGGGAACACGCCGTGCACCGTGTCCATGAGGACCAGCGCCGACACGCGCTCGTCGAACGTGAGCGCCACCTCCTGCACGATCATGCCGCCGAGCGAGTGCCCGAGCAGCGCAGCCCGGCTCCACCCGAGCGCATCGAGCACGTCGAGCACGTCGGCGGCCATGCGGGCGATCGAGTAGTCGTCGGGGTCGTCGGGCTTGCCGCTCTCCCCGTGGCCCCGCAGGTCGAGTGCGGCCACGTGCCAGCCGGCGGCCGCCCACCGGTCGAAGAACGGCGTGAAGTCCTCCTTCGACCCGGTGAACCCGTGCACGACCAGCAGCGGGCGGCCGCCCTGTCCGGCCTCGACGACGGTCAGCGGCACGCCGCCGCCGTCGACGACGCGGCTCATCGCGTCCCCCTCGGCGGGGCGCATGCGGGCCTAGGATGCTCGACCATGCTCGAGGTGCAGCCGGAACCCCGCGCGCAGCACCGCCTGCTGTGGTGGAAGGAGGTGCTGATCATCGTCACCTTCTACGCCGTCTACACGTACATCCGCAACACCTTCGGCTCGGCGCAGCTGTCTCCCGAGCGGGCGCCGGTCCAGGCGTTCACCAACGCACTGCGCGTCATCCGGCTCGAACGGCTCGTCGGGTTGTACCACGAGCACCAGATCCAGGACGCGTTCCTGCCCCACCGCCACTTCATCAAGTTCTGGAACGTGTACTACGGCACGGCGCACTTCATCGTGACGATCACCACGTTCGTGCTGGTGTTCCGGCGGGCCCCCGGCGTTTTCGCCCGGTGGCGCAACACGCTGGCCTGCACCACCGCGTTCGCGCTCGTCGGCTTCTCCTTGTTCCCCCTCATGCCGCCCCGCCTGCTCGACGACGGTGGCCGCTACGGCGGCCGCCCCATCGCCGAGGCGCGCGGGGTGGGCCCGTACGGGTTCGAGGACACCATGGTCACCGTCGGTGGGCTGTGGAGCTTCGACTCGGGCACCATGTCGGAGATCTCCAACCAGTACGCGGCGATGCCCAGCCTCCACACGGGCTGGGCCACGTGGTGCGCGCTGGCGCTGTGGCCGCTGGTGCGGCGCAAGTGGCTGCGCGGCCTGCTGGTGCTCTACCCGGTGGCCACGCTGTTCTGCATCATCGTCACCGGGAACCACTACTGGCTCGACGGGTTGGGCGGCCTCGTGACGCTGGCGATCGGGTTCGCCATCGGCGACCGGTTGCACGTGTGGAACCAGCGTCGCCTGGCCCGCATCCGGGCACGGGAGCTGAACGCCGACTCGCTCTCGTAACTTCGCCTGCGTGCCGGGGGCTAGAACGAGTGGTAGCCGCCGTCGATCGTGATCACGTCACCCGTGTGGTAGGTCGACGCACCCGACGCCAGGTACACCGCCAGCCCGCCGAAGTCGGCGCCCGTGCCCCACCGGCGAGTCGGGATGCGCTTGAGGACGTTGTCGACGAACTTCTGGTAGCCGAACGCACCCTCGGTCATCTCGGTCTCGATCCAGCCGGGCAGCACCGCGTTGCACCGCACGCCGTGGCGGGCGTGCTCGACCGCGATGGCCTTCATCATCGAGATCACTCCGGCTTTCGACGCGCCGTAGTGCTGGCCCTTCTGCTGGCCGTAGAACGCCGAGCCCGAGGTCGTGATGACCACCGATCCCCCGTCGCCCTGCGCCACCATCTGCCGCACGGCCTCGCGGCACGTGTAGAACGCACCGTCGAGGTTGACCCGCAGCACCCGGTGCCACTCGTCCGACGTCATGCCGAGGAAGCTCGGCGCCCGGCCGCCCACGCCGGCGTTGGCGAAGCACGAGTCGACCCGGCCGAGCGAAGCCACGGTGTCGGCCATCGACGCCACCACCTGCTCCTCGTCACCCACGTCGCAGCGCAGCGCCAGCACGCGGGTGCCGTGCGCTCGCAGCTGCTCGGCGGCCGCCGCGTTCTTGTCGGCGTTGGTGCCCCAGATGGCCACGTCGGCCCCCTGCGAGGCCAGCGCGTCGGCCATGCCGAGCCCGATGCCCGAGTTGCCGCCGGTTATCAGCGCGACGTGGCCGGTCAGGTCGAAGAGGTTCCCCATGGCGCACACCGTACGGACCGCGTGCCCCCGGTCACCAACGGCGGACCTTGGTCCCTACTGCCGGGCGGGTGCGCCGTGGTCCCCTGACGCCATGGCTCGCATCGACGACCTCCGCGACGAGGTCCGCTCGTTCGTGGCCGGCCATCGGCCCGAAGGCCTCGGTGCCTACGACGCCCACCCTTCGCACGACCACGGGCCGTCGGACGCCGAGCGGGCGTGGACCGATCGCCTGCGTGCGGGCCACTGGCTGTGCCTGTCGTGGCCGGTGGCACACGGCGGTCGGGGCCTGTCGCCACTCGAGGTGGCCGCGGTCAACGAGGAGTTCGCGCTCGCCGGCGCGCCCCGCACGGTGCTCGGCATCGGCGAGCGGCTGGTGGCCGCCACGCTCCTGGTCCACGGCACGGCCGAGCAGAAGGCACGGTTCCTCCCGCCGATCCTGGCCGGCACCGAACGGTGGTGCCAGGGGTTCTCCGAGCCCGAGGCCGGCAGCGACCTGGCGTCGCTGCGTACCCGGGGCACCGTCGACGGCGACGGGCTGGTGATCACGGGCCAGAAGGTGTGGACGTCCGAGGCGCACCTGGCCGACTGGATCTTCCTGCTCTGCCGCACCGACCAGGCGGCCGAACGACACACGGGCCTCTCGCTCGTGCTCGTCCCGCTGCGCCAGCCGGGCGTGGAGGTGCGGCCGCTGCGCCAGGCCCACGGTGCGTCGGGTTTCAACGAGGTCTTCCTCGACGGCGCTCGCGCCGAGCTGGCCCACGTGGTCGGCGGGCTGGGCAACGGCTGGGCGGTGGCCAACACCACGCTGGGCGCCGAGCGCGGCGGCGACGCCGCCATCCAGCACCTCGGGTACGAGGCCGAGTTGCGGGCGCTGATGGCCGAGGCCCGAGCGAACGGGGCGGCGGCCGACCCCGTGATGCGCCAGCGGCTGGCCGACGCCTGGACCCGGGTGCAGCTCCTCCGGTTCAACGGCTTGCGCCAGCTCGCCGCTCTGGCGGTCGGCGAGGGGCCCGGCCCGGCCGGCAGCCTCCACAAGGTGCTCGCCTCCGAGTACCACCGCACGTTCGGGACGCTGGCCCTCGACGTGACCGGTGCGGGCTCGATGCTCGTACCGGACATCGAGGGGAACGGTCACGCCGGTTACGCCGTCGACCGCTGGCAGCGGATCTTCTTCGAGAGCCGCAGCCGCTGCATCAGCCGGGGCACCAACGAGATCCAGCGCAACGTGATCGCCGAGCGGGTCCTCGGCCTCCCCCGCGGCTGATCCGGCGGCGGCCCATGACTCGGCGGCGCTGGTGACCGGGCGGTAGGTTCGGGTCAACCCGACGGCCGATCGTCGCCGGGGCAAGGAACGTTGCCCATGCTGCTCGACTCGATCCACGAACCGGCGGACCTGCGCGGTCTCGGCCCGGCCGAGCTGGCCGACCTGGCCGGCGAGATCCGAGACGCCATCGTGCAGTCCGTCGCCGACAACGGCGGCCACCTCGGGTCGAACCTGGGCGCGGTCGAGCTGACGATGGCGCTGCACCGGGTCTTCGAGTCACCGCTCGACGCCATCCTGTGGGACACCGGTCACAACGCGTACGTGCACAAGATGGTCACGGGCCGGCGCGCCGGCTTCGCCCAGCTGCGCCAGGCCGACGGGCTGTCGGGCTACCCCAGCCGCGAAGAGAGCCGGCACGACTACATCGAGAACAGCCACGCGTCCACCGTGCTGTCGTACGCCTACGGCCTGGCGGTGGCCCGCGACGCCGGCACCGACCCCCACCGTCACATCGTCGCCGTCATCGGCGATGGTTCGATGACCGGCGGCATGGCCTACGAGGCGTTGAACAACCTCGGCCACTCGGGCCGCAGGGTCATCATCGTCCTCAACGACAACGGTCGCTCGTACGCACCGACCATCTCGAACCTGAGCCAGAGCCTGGCCCGGGTGCGCCTGAACCCGGTGTACATGCGTCGGCAGCGGCGCCTCGAGAACCTGCTGCGCGACATCCCCGTGGTCGGCCACGCCGCCGAGCGCGGCATGGAGGCGTTCAAGGCCGCCGTGCGCGAGTACGTACAGCCGCCGGCGTTCTTCGAGGCGCTCGGCTGCCGCTACATGGGACCGGTCGACGGGCACGACATCGGCGAGCTCGAAGAGGCGATGCGCAACTGCATCCACTTCGACGGCCCGGTCGTGCTCCACGTGCTGACCCAGAAGGGCCGCGGCTACCTGCCGGCCGAGGACGACGACGAGAAGCACCTCCACGACGCCCCGGTCTTCGACCCCCACGTCGGGCCGCCCAAAGCCGTGCCCACGGGGTACACCCAGGCCTTCGCCGATGCCGTCATCAAGGAGGCCGAGGCGAACCCGCGCCTCGTGGCCATCACCGCGGCCATGCCCGGGCCCACCGGCCTGCTCCCGTTCCAGGCCCGCTTCCCCGATCGCTTCTTCGACGTCGGCATCGCCGAGCAGCATGCGGTGACCGCGGCGGCCGGTATGGCCATGGGCGGGCTACGGCCCGTGTGCGCCATCTACTCCACGTTCCTCAACCGGGCCTGGGACCAGGTCGTGTACGACGTGGCTCTGCACCGCCTGCCGGTGATCTTCGCCCTCGACCGGGCGGGCATCACCGGCGACGACGGGCCCAGCCATCACGGCATGTACGACATGGCGCTGCTCACCAAGGTGCCCGGCATGACGGTGTTCGCGCCGTCGAGCGCGCAGGAGCTGCAGCAGATGCTGCACGACGCCATCGAGCTGTGCACCGACGGTCCTGCGGCCATCCGCTACGCCCGGGGCGCCGCCCGCCAGGTGCCCGAGAACGAGGTGGGCTCTGGCCTGCTCGGCAACAAGCTGCGCGCTGGCTCGGGCGACGTGTGCCTGATCGCCGTGGGCAAGATGGTCGGCGCCGCCGAGAAGGCGGCCGAGACCCTGGTGGCCGAGGGCATCGAGATCACGCTGTGGGACCCGCGGGTCGTCAAGCCGCTCGACCCCGCCATGATCCTCGACGCGTCGAGGCACCGCATCGTGGTGGTGGCCGAGGACGGCCTGCGCGACGGCGGCGTCGGCATGATGGTGGCCGCGGCCATCACCGACGCCTGCGACGACGGCCGGCCCGTGCCGCGCTGCGAGCTGCTCGGCGTGCCGACGAAGTTCATCCCGCACGGCAAGCAGGAGCGCATCCTCGCCACCCTCGGGCTCGACGCCGACGGGCTGGTGCGATCGGTGCGCGAAGCTCTCGCTCGATGACCGACCGCTTCGACCGTTACGAGGGGATGCGCATCGAGCGCCGCGACCACGGCGTCCTGCTCATCACCCTCGATCGCCCCGACAAGCTGAACGCCACCGACGCCGCGTTGCACAAGGGCCTGTCGGTGATCTGGCGTGACGTCCACGAGGATCCCGACGTGCGCGTGGCCGTCATCACCGGCAACGGCCGGGCCTTCTCGGCCGGCGGCGACCTCGAGTGGATCGAGGGCCAGGTGCAGAACTTCGACCAGACGATCGCCGTCATGCAGGAGGCGGGCGACCTGGTGCGCACCATGGTCGAGTGCGACAAGCCGATCGTGTCGGCCATCAACGGCGTGGCGGTCGGCGCCGGCCTCGCCGCCGCGCTCATGGCCGACATCTCGGTGATGGCGACCGACGCCCGCTTCACCGACGGGCACATGCGCCTCGGTGTGGCCGCCGGCGATCACGCCACCATCCTGTGGCCCTTGCTGTGCGGCATGGCCAAGGCGAAGTACTACCTGCTCACCTCCGACTTCATCGACGGTGTCGAGGCCGAGCGCATCGGGCTCGTGTCGAAAGCCGTGCCCGCCGACGAGGTGCTGCCCACGGCGCTGGCCATCGCCACCAAGCTGGCCACGGGGCCGCAGCACGCGGTGCGCTTCACGAAGCGGAGCCTGAACCACTGGCTGCGTGCCGCGCTGCCGGCGTTCGAGCACAGCCTGGCCCTCGAGATGCTCAACTTCCTGTCGCCCGACGCCGCCGAGGGTGTCGCCGCGCTGAAGGCCAAGCGCCCGCCCGTCTTCGGCTGACGGCCTGCGCCGGCACCAGCCGGGTGGTGCGGCCGCAGATCAGAGGCGCTCGAGGACCAGCACCGGGATCTCCCGGTCGGTCTTGGCCTCGTAGTCCTTGAAGTTCGGCATGAGCGCGGCCTGCGCGTCGAACAGCCGGCGGCGCTCGTCGCCCTCGGCCACCACCACGCGGGCCTCGTACGTGACCGTCGGCAGCTCGACGGTCACCTGCGGGTTGGCCACCATGTTCAGGTACCACTGCGGGTTCGTGGGCGCCCCGCCTTTGGAGGCGATGATCACGACGTTGTCGCCGTCCGTCGAATAGGCCAGCGGGATCGTGCGGCGCGTACCGCTCTTGGCGCCGGTGTGCGTGACGAGCACGAGCGGGGTCTTGGCGAACATGCCCGTGACCGTGCCGCCGTTCGCCCGGAACTCCGCGACGACGTTGGCGTTGAAGGCGTGGATGTCCTCCATGCCGGTGATGCGGCCCTTCGGAACGGACGTATCGGAGTCGTTGTCGGCCATCGCCCCATCATGCCAGCTGCACCGAGGTTCGGGATCAGGGGCTCGCGACGTCGTTGATCGTCAGCACCAACGACGTCGGCCCAACGGCCCACGACTGCACGTAGCCCGACGAGAGCGTGCAGGAGCCGCCACCGCTCCCGTTCCGTGGCCGCGTCCACCACGACGGTGACCGCCGGCGCGCCGACCGCCGATGTCTCGGGCAGCACGGCGACGTCATCGGCGAGGTCGACGACGAACCGGTCGGCGGGCACCGAGCAGAGGTCGGCGCCCGATCGTGGGGCGACGAACACCGGCCCGCTCGCCGTGCGGATCAGGACCACCCGAACACCAGCAGCGAACCACCCGAGCCAGAACGACCGATTCAGCCGGCGTCGGGGGCGAACGGGTCGGCGGCGGCGTCGGCGCACGCCGTCGGATGCGCCGCCGACCAGGCGGCGATCTCGGCAGCGGGGCTGCGGCTGCGCCCGGCCTTCCACGCATCGAGGTAGGGCTGCGGCCAGATCACGCCGCGCCGCACCGACCACTCCTGCCGGGGGCAGTCGGGCGACAGGCCGAAGTGGATGTGGCAGGCGCCGGCGTCACCGCTCTCGCCCACCACCGCCAGCCGCTGGCCGGCGACCACGCGCTGCCCGACGGCGACGCCGGCGTCGATCGACGCGACGTGCGACATGTAGTAGCGCACGCCGTCGTCGCCCTTCACCGCCAGCGACCGGCCGCCGCGTCGGGCCGGGTTGTCCGCGCTGCGCACGTAGAGGTCGTCGCGACGCACGTGGACGATCACCCCCGTCACCGGCGACACCGCAGGCGCGCCGCACGAGGCGAAGATGTCGACCGCCGGGTAGTCGTGATGGTCGTTCACCCAACTGGCGATCCAGCCCGCCGCCACCGGCAGGGCCCGGCCGACGCGGGTGTCGAGCAGCCGGGCCGGCGGCACGGTCGAGAAGCCAGCGGCGCCGTCGAACCAGCCGACCACGTCGACCACCACGTGGACCGAACCGGCGAAGTTCGTGAGCACCGCGGGGGCGCCACCCGCCCCGAGGGTGAGGACCGCCAGGTTGGCCGACGTCCGTCCCGGCACGGTGTTCACGGCCGAGGTGACCGTGCCCGCCACGCCGAGGTAGGTGGCGGCCGTGGCCTCGGTGAGCGTCAGGTCGACGAGGAGCGCCGTGGCGCCGGCCGCAGCCGCCGGGACCGGCACGGCCACCTGGGCGCCGGCGGTCACGGGCCGGGTGGTGCGCGTGTCCAGCACGCGTTCGGGCACGCCCACCGTGACCCCGGGCGCACCGGCAGGCAGCCAGCCGAGCACGTCGACGACGGCGTCGACGCGCCCCACGTGGTTCGCCACCGTGATCGATCCGTCGGCGGCCAGTGGCACCACGGCCAGGTTGGCGCTCGTGCGACCCGGCACCGGGTTGAGGTTCGACGCCAACGGACGATCGCCGGCACCCGACCATGCCGTGAGGAACGTGGGGGCGGTGGCGCCCGTGGCCGTGAGGTTCACGACGACCGCGCCCGCGCCCGTGGCAGGCACCCCGCCGAGGCCGGCCACGGGCACCACGAGCCGGCCCCCGGCGCCGATCGGGCCCGAGCCCCCGGCGGCGCGGGTGTCGACGACCCGCGTGGGCGTGACGGCGCGCATGGCGGCGCCGTCGGCGAACCAGCCGCTCACGTCGACCACCACCTCAGAGGGCCCGCCCTGCTGGTAGATCGAGACCTTGCCGCCGGTGCCGAGCGGCACGAGCACGAGGTTGGCCACGGTGTCGTCGCGCTGGAGGTTCAGGTTCGACGCCAGTGGCCGCGGCGTGCCGGTGGGCCACACGGTCACGAACGAGTCGCTCTCGACATCGGTTGCGGTGACGTTGAGGACGACCGCGCCGACGCCCGTGGTCGGCACGCCCGCCGCGCCAGCCACGGTCACCGTCGTCTCCTCACGCGGTCCGAGCGCGGCCGCCGGACGGGCCGCGGCCACGGGCAGCACGGCCGCCAACGGGACGAGCACGGCGGCGACGAGGCAGGGGCGGAGCGACATCCGGTCAGTCTGGCCCGGCGGGCACCGCGCCGGTCGCGCAGGCCATGATGGCGGGCCGCCCGCGCCCCGAGAGGCCCGCCATGACCACCCCCTACGACGCCGAGCTCGCGCTGGCGCTCGAGCTCGCCGATCTGGCCGACGCCGTCACCCTGCCGGCCTACCGCGACCGCACGTTCACGGTGCGCCACAAGGACGACCGCTCGGAGGTGACCGAGGCCGACCGGGGGACCGAGTCGGCCATCCGCGCCCGCCTCACCGCGACCCGACCGGATCACGCCGTGCTCGGCGAGGAGGAGGGCCTCATCGGTGACGCCGGCGCGTCGCACCGCTGGATCGTCGACCCGATCGACGGGACGTCGAACTTCGTGAAGGGCGTGCCGATCTGGGCCACGCTGATCGCGCTGGAGCACGACGGCGATGTCGTCGTCGGCGTGTGCTCGGCGCCGGCGCTGGGCCGTCGTTGGTGGGCCGTGAAAGGCGGCGGGGCCTTCGCCGACGGTCGGCCGATCGCCGTGAGCGACGTGGCGACCATCGCCGATGCGCATCTCGCGTACTCCGACATCGGCAGCTTCGTGCGCTACGGCTACGGACCCCAGCTCACGGAACTGACCGCCCGCTGCTGGCGGGCGCGCGGCCTGGGCGACTTCTGGATGCACGTGCTCGTGGCCGAGGGGGCGTTCGACGCCGCCGCGGAACCCATCGTGAACCTGTGGGACCTGGCGGCGGTGCAGATCATCGTGACCGAGGCGGGCGGACGGTTCACCGACCTGTCCGGCCGGGACACGCCCGATGGGGGCAGCGCCGTGTCGAGCAACGGCCGGCTCCACGACGAGGTGCTGGCGGCGCTGACGTCCGGATGAACGTGACGTGGAGAGCGTCCGAACCACTGCGGCCATCGGATCGGTCCCGTAGGCTGTCCGCGAGGCGGGCGCCGGCAGCAACCCCGACCGGCCACCGGCGGGACGAACGGATGGGGAGCGAGGCGATGGCGCGTACGCACAGGTGGTTCGTCCGGAGCGCGGCGGCGCTGACCTTGGGTCTGAGCGCTCTGGTGATGGCGGCGCCCGAGGCGAGGGCCGCCGGGGTGGTCATCGACTCGGTGACGCCGGCGGTGGCACGACCCGGAGGCACGACGGTGTTCACCGTCACCGGTACCGGCTTCGGACCGACGTCGACGGTGACGGTCGAACCCGACGGTGTCACCAGTTCGGTGACGTTCGTGTCGTCGACCAGGCTGACGGCCACCGTGTCGTTCCCTGCCGGAGCCCGTACGGGCACGCGCGACGTGCGCGTCGCCACCGGCGCCGACAACCGGCTCGAGACCGACGTGCTCGTGGTGCGCACCACCGAGGGCGAGTACCACGCGCTGACGCCCGCCCGCCTGCTCGACACCCGCGATCCGGGCCAGCCCCGGCCTGGCCCGACCAGCACCACCGACCTGACCGTGACCGGGGTCGGCGGAGTGCCCGCGACGGGTGTGTCGGCCGTCGTGCTGAACGTGACCGCCACCGACGCCACCGCCGCCACGTTCGTGACGGTGTACCCGTCGGGCAACCCGCGCCCAGTGGCATCGAACCTCAACGTCGTCGCCGGCCAGACCGTCCCGAACCTGGTGACCGTGGCCGTCGGGGTCGACGGCAAGGTCTCGCTCTACAACCACCAGGGTGCCTTGCAGCTCGTGGTCGACGTCGAGGGCTGGTACGGGGGCGCCGGTGCTCCCGCGGGTGCCGCCTTCGTGCCGTCCGGCCCTCGACGCCTGCTCGACACCCGCATCGCCGGCGGCCCGGTCGGACCCGGCGGCGTCGTGGCGGTCGAGGTCGGCGTCGGTTCGCCGTTGGCGGCGGCGGCGCTCAACATCACCGTCACCGAGGCGACGGCGCCGAGCTACCTGACGGCGTACCCGTCCGATGCACCGCGGCCGCTGGCGTCGAACCTCAACATGGGCGCCGGCCAGACGGTGGCCAACATGGTCGTCGCCCGCGTGGGTGCCGACGGCCGGGTGCTCCTCTACAACCACACGGGCGCGACGCACGTCGTCGTCGACCTGCTCGGCATCTACGACGAGTCGAGCCTGCCGGTGTTCGGCGGCCAGTTCGCCGGCGCCGTACCCGCCCGGGCGCTCGACACGCGGGTGGGGGCGGATCGCACGGGCGGCCAGCCGATCGGTGCGGGACAGACCCTCGTGCTGCCGCTGGCGGGACGGGCGGGCGTGCCGGCCACGGCGAACGCCGTCGTCGTGAACGTGACCGCCACCGAGCCGACGGCGGGCAGCTATCTCACGGTCTGGGCCTCCGACGAGGAACGGCCGCTGGCGTCGAACCTGAACATGGATCGAGGGCAGACGGTGCCGAACCTGGCCGTCATCCCGCTCGCCATCGACGGCACGGTCAGCATCTACAACCACGGGGGCGCCACCCACGTGATCGTCGACGTCGTCGGCTGGTACCGCTAGCGGACGGACGCGCTGGCGTCTGCTTCGACGCGCCCGTACACTGTTCACATGACAGGATCAGAATCCCATGATGCGGGACAGCGCCCGTGGTGTCCGTCGTGGGACGGCACCGACTACGCCGCCAACACCGGTCACCACCGCGACCAGGACGCCGCGTTCCTCGCCGACTGCCCGCTGTCGCCCACCGACCGGGTGCTCGACCTCGGCTGCGGCAGCGGCGACTTCACCCGGGTCCTGGCCGACCGGGTGCCGGCCGGCGCGGTCCTCGGCGTCGACCCCCAGGCGTCGATGCTCGAGCAGGCCCGCGCCCGGGCCGGCGTCAACCAGCGCTTCGACCTCGGCACGGCCCAGGCCCTGCACGCCGCCGCGCCCGACGAGCCGCCGTTCGATCTGGTGGTCAGCCGCGCCACCCTGCACTGGATCCCGGCCGCCGACATCCCCGGCGTCTACCGCCAGGTCGCCTCCCGGGTGCGGCCCGGCGGCTGGTTCCGGTTCGAGTGCGGCGGCCACGGCAACATCCCCGCGTCGTTGGCCCTCATGGACGAGGTGTCGAGCGGCCTCGGCGGCCCGACGTGCCCCTGGAACTTCGCCCACGCCAACGTCACGCTCGACCGGCTCGAGCAGGCCGGGTTCGACGTGCGCGCCGGCTTCGTGCGCCTGGTGGCGCAGCGCCGCACGTTCGACCGCGACTCCCTGCTCGGTTGGATGCGCAGCCAGGTGTTCATGGCCTACACGTCCTCGATGGACGACACCACGGGCGCGGCGTTCACCGCGGCCGTCGAGTCGCGCGTCGACCAGCTCGTCCGCTGGGACGGCACGTACGACCAGACGTGGGTGCGGCTCGACGCGCGCGTGCAGCGCCCGACCGCCGGTCGGTGACTCAGTCCTTCTCGGAACCGACCACCGAGACGAAGCTCACGCACGCACCGGGCGAGCCGCCCAGGTTGTGGGTGAGCGCCTTGTTCTTGCCCTTGCCGATCGACGAGATCTGGCGCTTGCCGGCCTCGCCACGCAGCTGGAGCCACGCCTCGAACAACATGCGCAGGCCGCTGGCCCCGATGGGGTGACCGAACGACTTGAGGCCGCCGTCGGGGTTCACCGGCAGCTCACCGTCGAGGTCGAACGTGCCGGCCAGGCACTCCTTCCACGCCATGCCGCGCTCGGCGAAGCCGAGGTCCTCCATGAGGACGAGCTCGGTGGGCGTGAAGCAGTCGTGCACCTCGGCCATGGCCAGCTCGGCGCGCGGGTTGGTGATGCCGGCCTGCTTGTAGGCGTCCTCGGCCGAGGCCACGACCTCGGTGAAGCTCGTGTAGTCGTACGACGGGTCGATGGGTCCCGTGGCCGGGCCGGCCACGAACGACAGGGCCTTCACGAAGATGGGCTTGTCGGTGTACTTGTAGGCGTCCTCGGCGCGCACGATGATCGCCGCGGCCGAGCCGTCGCTCACACCCGAGCAGTCGAAGATGCCGAGCGGGCCGGCCACCAGCGGGCTGCAGGCGATGGTCTCCTTCGGCACTTCCTTCTTGAACTGCGCACGGGGGTTGAGCGCCCCGTTGCGGTGGTTCTTCCAGGCGATGCGCGTGAGGACGTCCTTCAGCTCGTCGTTGTCGACGCCGTACTTGTTGGCGTAGGCGGGCGCCAGGAACGAGAACGAGGCGGGCGCCGTCACCGTGACAGAGGTGCCGTCGTTGGCCGGCGCGCTGACGACGAGGCCCGAGTAGCCGGAGTCCTTCAGCTTCTCGACCCCGATGGCCATGGCGATGTCGTAGGCGCCGCAGGCCACGGCGTAGCAGGCGTTGCGGAACGCCTCGGAGCCCGTGGCGCAGAAGTTCTCGACATGGGTGACGGGCTTGTTGTCGATCTTCAGCGGCCGGCTGAGCGTGAGGCCCGACAGGCCCGAGCCCATCGTGCCGAGCCAGAACGCATCGACGTCGTCGAGCGCGATGCCGGCCGAGCCCAGCGCCTCGGACGACGACTGGATGAGCATGTCGTCGGTCGACCGGTCCCAGTGCTCGCCGAAGGGCGTACAGCCCATCCCGACGATGGCGACCTGGTCCCGGATGCCATGTGATGCCATGAGGATCCCTCCATGAGGGTTCGAGCGGCCCTGCGGGCCGGGATGGGTGAAGTGTACGGCGGCGCCCGAAGGCTCAATCGCCCGCCACGGGGCGGGCCTTCCAGAAGTAGTTGTGGATCCCGTCCTGCGTGTACAGCCGGCGGAAGGTCATCTCGACACGATCGCCGATCTTGACCAACTCCGGGTCCACGTCGGTCAGTTCGGCCTGCATGCGGCCGCCCCCGTCGAAATCGATGATCACGGCCACCACGGGCGGGCTCATCGAGTAGGCCAGCCGGTCGATGGTGAACGTGGCGATGGTGGCTCGGACGTCGGCCATGCGCTTGGGGGTCATCGAGTCGATGGCACCGGACTCCATGCTCACCCGGGAGGGCGGCAGGTGGACGAAGCCGGCCTCGTCGACCGAACCGAAGAACCCGTACTTCCACTCGGTGCCGCGCAGCGCCGGCGGGCCTGCGGGCCGATCGGGCTCGGGGCGGCGCGGCGGTTCGCGGCGCAGCTGGCCCTTCCACGTGAGGAACTTGGCGTAGGTCAGGCCGTCGTTCGTCTGGGCCAGCCGGTCGCGCACGGACTGGAAGCCGGCCTGATCTCGGTAGGCCGGCAGCGCGGCGGTCGTCCTCCAGATGACCACGTCGCAGCCGTCGGCCATGACGGCCATCAGGATCGTCTCGTTGGGCCGCGCCCGATCGAGCACGTCGGCCAGCATCAGGGCCCAGTGGGCCGCACCGGTGTTGCCGACGGTCGACGAGAAGTCGTCGGCGAGCGCCTCGGGCTTGGCTCCCACCGACTTGCGGGTGGCCGCCACGGCGCGGGTCTGCATGCCGGTCACGATGACGTGGTCGATGTCGGCGGCCGTCAGGTCGGCCGACTTGAGCGCAGCGGAGATGGCCTCGTCGGCGAGCGGGAGGTAGGCGTACTCGCCGAACCGCTCCTCCCACACCTTGGAGGTGGGCTCGCCCGGCACCCGCCAGCGGTCGGTGAACTCGGCGGTGGCCGAAGCGTTGGCGATCGGTTCGGCCAGCGCGCCCTCGTCGCCGAACAGCAGCGCCACGGCGGCGTCACCCCCGTTGGCCTCGTCGGACCCGCCGGGCAGGCCGGTGCGGATGTCGGACAGCACGGCCATGCCCCGGTTCGCGTAGGCCGCGAAGCCGGCACCGAAGCCGGAGCGGAGGCCGCCGATCATGTCGATGGCGGTGACCGACGAGGGCAGGGCCAGCGCGGCGTGGATGCCGTTGGCGTTCGTCTTGTCGAGGTAGGCGGGGTCGGTGGTGGCGAACCAGAGCGACGGCGGAACGACACCCCCCGCCCGAGCGAGCGCGATGCGACCCGCCTCGACGCCCATCGACGTCGTGTCCTCGTCGAAGCTGGCCACGCTCCGGCTGCCCTTGCCGCCGCCGGTTCCCAGCGCGGCGCCGATCGCCCCTCGCTGCAGACGCCAGTACGGGAGGTAGGCCCCGTAGCTCACGATCCCCGTCATCGGATCCCCCCGGTCGTCGGCCCAACCAGCGCGGTTGTTGCCCACGGCAAGTGTACGACGGTCGACCGGGCCGCACGCCAACGCTCGGTCCACCACGAGCGGCCCACTGATCACCCCGACCTGTGGACACACGAAAGTGACACTCGTCACCTCCAAGTCCGCCACCAGGACGGGCAGTGGCAAACGTGGTCGGCGATACCACGCATCCCGGACATTCATATAAGGTTTCTTTAGGACGAGCCGGCTGCGACCGCAGCGGCGACCACGGGCACGGACGCAGGATCAGGAGCGCGACGAACACGATGGCAGCAGAACGCCGATCGGGGCACGTCCAGACGCGTACGCGCGCGTTGATGACGGCCGTCGCGCTCACCGCGCTCGTGGCGTCCGCCTGCTCGGGCGGAGACGCCAAGCCATCGAGCGCGCGCAAGCGCGGCGCTACGACCACGTCGACCTCGGTGCTGGTGGAGAGCAAGGTCATCGGTGGCGGCACGGTCAAGGAGAACGAGACCGCCACGTTCCCGATCGACAAGACCCTCACCGTGGTCGTGCCGGTGGGTGCGCTCAGCAAGGGCAGCGAGGTCGAGGTGCGCGAGGTGACGGGCGCCTCCACCGACCTCGGGGCCGTGCAGCTCGGCAGCAAGGTGTACGCGCTCGCCATCAAGAACGGCAAGATCCAGCCCAACAAGCAGGTCTCGCTCGTCTACAAGCTCGACAAGGCCCTCCCCGCGGCCGACCCGCGACCCATCGGCGGCTGGCTCGACGAGTCCGACGGCGTGTGGCGCCCGATCAGCCTCTCGCCCAGCGCCGACGAGGTCACCGTCTACGCGCCGAAGCCCGGCAAGTACAGCTGGCTCCACTGGAGCTGGGACAAGGCCGTGCAGGCCGGCGCCGACGCCGTGCGCGCCGTGGTGGGCCCGCAGGCCTCGACCGACACCACGCCGTCGTGCAAGGGCACCGACGAGCTCCGCTCGAAGTCCGACCTGCAGACCAACGTCGGCAACGCGCTGGCCTGGTGTGCGGGCGTCGAGAACGGCACGGTCGTCGTGCGGGTGCGCAACAACGGCCAGGCGCCGCTGGCCATCCGCTCCAAGGGCTTCTCGACGCCATCGTCGACCAACACGAGCGCGCTGCACGCCAAGCTGAGCGACGCCGCCCGCCTCGTGTGGGACCCGACCGACCTCGAGGGTGTCGTCGTGGCCGAGCCCGGCGACGAGCTCACCTTCCCCATCACGAACGCCGGCGAGAAGGGCCTGCTGCGCGCCGAGGTCAACGGCTTCAGCCAGCACTACGACGCTCTGGGCGCGGCCGCGGCGTTCGCCGTCGGCTTCCATTCGGGCAACGCCACCGTGGCCGCCGAGATCCTCCGGACCAATGCGCCGCTGCGCGAGTCGATCGTCTACCAGCTGGCCGCCAAAGGCTGCGTCAACGGCCTCGGCGACCAGGTGACCCAGGCCACGTACGCCACCGACAAGCTCGCCGACTTCGCCGCCCAGCTGGCGCTGAAGTGCATCGACGACCAGACGGTGAAGGCCATCAAGAAGGCCGCCGGCACCACCGTGCTGGGCAGCCTGCTGTCCGAGTTCAAGACCGATGCACCGGCGTCGACCGTTCCCCTCGTGGCGCCGGCCATGCGCGCCGCCCTCGGCCCGATCGTCGAGGCCACCGGTGGCCCCGTGGCCGGCGAGATCATCATGACGCCGAAGGGGTCCTCACCGAGCGAGGGCCCGACGCTGGCGCCGGTGGGCACGGCCCCGCCCGTGGCCCCCACGGTCGCCCCGTCGCCGACCACCGTCGGCGCTGTCTCTGGGCCCGCCACCACGCTCGTGATCGGCCCGACCACGCAGGCCACCGCCCCGCCCGTCGGCACCGGCACCACGACGACCGCGCCCGCCGCCACCACCACGACCACCCGCCCGGCCGCCACCACCACGACGACCAAGGCCACCACGACGACGACCCGGGCCACCACGACCACGACGGCCGCCCCGGCCACGACCACGACGGCGCCCCTCGGCGACGTCAGGTTCGACATCGTGACGGCGCCCTGCGGCCTCACGGGCGGCACCCTCCGCTCGACGTCGAGCGGGTTCCGGGCGGGCACGTGGACGGCCACGATCTTCTCCCCCTCCAACGCCGCCGACACCAGCTTCGGCCCGGTCGCCGCCGACGGCTCCACCGGGTGGACGTTCAACTGCTCGAGCGTGCGCGAGTCGGGCATGTACCGCGTCTCGATCTCCGAAGTGTGCCCGCCGGGCGCAGTCGGCTGCGTCCCGCGACCCGAGATCACCCGCACGTTCACGGTCAACGTGTTCGACACCGGTTGGGTGCCCTCGGCCGAGCGAGTCGACCTGGGCATCTGCAGTGGCGCCACCCCTGAGTCGGTGCCCGGCGGTTCGTTCTCCCAGACGTTCGTGGCCGGCGGGCCGACGATCTCGCAGGTCGGCTTCGCCAACCGCGAGGAGTTCGTCGGCACGGTCACCGTGTACCGAGGGGCAAGTGTGGTCCAGACCCGGCCGGTCACGTTGTCTCCGGGCGTGGCGACGGCGGCGTTCTCGATCACCGGCCTCACCACC
>JANPGL010000766.1:0-7931 GCA_031423915.1 Actinomycetes bacterium
CGGCACCGACGGCGAAGGCGATGCCGAGCGGTCGCACCTCACCGGCGATGGCGCGCCAGGCCACGAGCACCGTGCCGACCAGACCCACCGCGATGCCGACCAGCGAGCGGAGCGTGGTCGCCTCGCGCAGCAGCACGGGAGCGATGACGGCGACGAACAAGGGCATGGTGTTCGAGATGATGGCCACCAGGCCCGCCGGGATGTTGCGGGCCGCCAGGAAGAGCAGCGCCGTCGACAGGCCGGTCATCGGTACCGCGATCGCCGCGATCCCGCGCCACTCGGCCGCACCGCGTGGCCGGTCTGCGCCGGCCCGACGGGCGATGGCCAACAGCACGACCCCGCCCACGACGGCCCGCACCGCCGCCACCGTGAGGGGCGGCACCGTGCGGCCGGCCACCCGCATCGCCACGGTGTTCATGGCCCAGAACGAGGCGACCGACGCGAACAGCACGGCCGTGGGCACGACGGCAAGTCCCCGTTTGCGGGCCGCGTCGGCCACGTCAGACCGCCACGGGGATGTGGGCGGCCGAACGGTCGCTGATCGTCGCCTTCCACACCACGTCACCGTCGAGACCAAGATCGGGGAACCGCCGGAACAGCGCCGGCAGCGCGACCCGCGCCTCGAGGCGGGCCAGGGCCGCGCCGAGGCAGAAGTGGTGGCCGTGCCCGAACGTCAGGTGCGGGTTGGGCGACCGGTCGAGGACGATGTCGTCGGCCCGCTCGAACACCCGAGGGTCTCGGTTGGCGGCCAGGATCGTCAGGAACACGGCCTGCCCCGCCTCGAACGAGCGGCCGTCCCGGTCGTGCGACTCGGCGACCGTGCGCATCATCGCCTTCGCCGGCGCCTCGAAGCGGAGCAGTTCCTCCACCGCCAGGTCGAGGTCCACGGACGGGTCGCGCAGCCACGCCGCCGCCTCGGGCCGGTGGAGCAGGGCGACGGTGGCCGAGCCGAGCAGCGATGCCGTGGTGTCGTGCCCGGCGAACAGCAGCAGCGAGCACGCGCCGAGGATCTCGCTGGTGGTCAGCCCGTCGGGGCGGTTCTCGGCGGCCAGCAGCAGCGACAGCAGGTTGTCCTCCGGCTCGGCCCGGTAGCGATCCATGACCGCACCGAGCTCGCCGGCCAGCTCCTCGCCCGCGGCCCGGGCCACCTCCTCGTAGTCGTCCCGACGGGTGGCACCGAACACGACCACGCCGAACTTCGCCGACCAGTCGGCCAGCCAACCACGCTGGTCGCTCGGCACGCCGAAGAGCTCGGCGATCACGGCCGCCGGCAAGGGGTGGGCGAACGCCTCGACCAGGTCGACCGGACCCTCGATGCGGTCGAGCAGCCCCTCCACGAGAGCCTCGACGCGCCCGCCCAACGTGCCGACCGCCTTCGGCGTGAACGAGCGGGCCAGCGGGGCCCGCAGGCGCGTGTGGGTGGGCGGCTCGTGGAACAGCATCCACCCGTCGAGCAGTTCGATGGCCGCCGCCAGCGCCTCGGCGCGCTTGCCGCTGAGCCGGGCCCGGAAGCCGGCCATGCGCTCGGTCGACAGCCGCCGGTCGCGGAACGCGGCGTCGAGCTCGGGATGCCCGGTGACGACCCACGCCCGGTGACGCTCGCTCCAGGCGATCGGGTCGCGCTGGCGCACCGCGGCGAAGAACGCGTGGGGATCGTTCACGGCCCCCGGGGTGAGGAAGTCGATCGGGTCGCTCACGGCTCGAGCACCCCCGCTGAGGGCTGCATGCGCAGGCCGCCGTCGAGCCGGATGACCGACCCGTTGAGCATCGGGTTCGCCACGATGTGGGCCGCGAGGCGGGCGTACTCCGACGGGTCACCGAAGCGGTGCGGGAACGGTGTGGCCGCCGCCATCTGCTCGCCGTACTCGGCCGGTAACCCGTCCACCATCGGGGTGGCGAACGACCCCGGCGCGATCGACACGGCGCGGATGCCGTAGGCACCGAGGTCGCGCGCCAACGGCAGCGTCATCGCCGCCACGCCGCCTTTCGACGCCGAGTAGGCCACACCGCCGTCGACGCCGTCCTGCGCCGCGATCGACGCCGTGGTGATCAGCACGCCGCGCTCGCCGTCGGACCCGAGCGGATCGAGCGCCTTCATCTCCCACGCGGCCAGGCGGAGCAGGTTAAAGGTGCCCGTCAGGTTGACGCGCACCACCTTCTCGAACAGCTCCAGGTCGTGGGGCTGGCGGCGACCGATCATGCGCTTCCCCGCGCCGATGCCGGCGCAGCACACCAGCACGCGCGGCGGGCCCAGCGCGTCGACCACCACGTCGACGGCGCGGCGCGCCGAGTCCTCGGAACCCACGTCGCAGGCCACGAACGTGGCGCCGATCTCGTCGGCCAGCGCCGTGCCGCGGTGTCGATCGAGATCGAGCACCGCCACGCGCCCCCCGCACGCCACGAACTCGCGTGCCGTGGCGGCACCCAGCCCGGAGGCACCGCCGGTGACCATGGCGACCGCGCCGCGCAGCTCCACGGCTCAGACCGGTCCGAAGCGCTCGTCGAACACGTCGAGCATGGCCCGCCACGAGCGGGCATCCGTCGGCGCGTGGTAGGCGATCCCGGCGCGACCGAGCGCGTCGGCGGCCGGGTTGGTGAAGCTGTGGGCGGCCCCGCCGTACAGGTCCATGCGCCAGTCGACGCCGCCCGCACGCATCTCCGCTTCGAATGCGGCCCGCTGGTCGGGCGGGATCAGCGGATCCTCGGCGCCGATGCACACGAGCACCGTGGCGGTGATGGCCGACGCGTCCTGCGGACGGGCGGTGGCAAGCCCCGAGTGGAACCCGACGACGACGCCGAGGTCCTCGCCGCCCCGAGCCAGTTCGAGCGACATCGTGCCGCCGAAGCAGAACCCGATGGCGGCCAGCCGCGCCGTGTCGACCTCGGGCTGGGCCCGCAGCACGTCGAGCCCGGCGCGCCCGAGCTGGCGGGTGCGCAACGGGTCGCCCATGAGCGGACCGAGCTTGGCGAACACCTGGTCCATCGGCAGGAAGGCACCGTCACCGTGGTAGTCGAGGGCGAAGGCCACGTAGCCCGCCTCGGCCAGGCGGTCGGCCTTGTGGCGCGTGTGCTCGCTGAAGCCCGGCCCCTCGTGGCAGACCAGCACCCCCGGGCGGCCGTTCGGGAGCGAACGGTCGACGGCGAGGTAGCCGACGTAGCGCTGACCGTCGAGGTGGTAGTCGATCGACTCGGTGTGCAACGGGGTCTCCAGTTCGGTCGAACGGTCGTTCAGTCGGTACGGATGCGGAACTTCGGCAGGGCGAGTTCGGCGCTGACGCGCTCGAACGCCACCTCGACCGGGTCGCCGATGCGCAGGTCGTCGTTGGCCACCCCGACGACCGTCGAGTAGCAACGCACGCCCTCGTCCAGGTCGATCACCGCCACGTTGTACGGGACCTCGGCGGCGAAACCGGGGTGGAAGAGCTGGTGGATGACGGTGAACGTGTAGACGATGCCGCGCCCCGACGCCGGCCGCCACGCCACCTCGGCGCTCATGCAGTCGATGCAGCGGAAGCGCACGGGCCACATCCACCGACCACAGGCGTCGCAGTGCTGGAGCAGCAGCTCCCCGCGCACGGTCGCCTCGAAGAACGGCGCCGAGTGCTCGTCGGGGACGGGCAGCGGCTTGTCGTAGGCCAGCTCGACGACGGCGTCGGGGTCGGCGGTCATGACGCGTGGGGCGAGAGCACGAGGGTAGAGTGGAAGTTCAGCACGCCGCCGTTGCCGCTCACGAGCACCACGTCGTGCTTGGGGACCTGGCGCTCGCCGCCCTGACCGCGGGCTTGGATGATGCCCTCGCTGAGCGGCGTGAAGCCCCACATGTAGAACGACGAGAGCTGACCGCCACCGGTGTTGCAGGGCAGCGAGCCACCCGGAGCCAGCCTGCCGTCGGCCACGAACGCGCCGCCCTCGCCCTTGCCGCAGAACCCGTAGTCCTCCAGCGTGACGAGCACCGTGTACGTGTAGCAGTCGTACAGCTCGAGCACGTCGACATCGGCCAATGCCACGCCGGCCCGGCCGAGCGCCTGCCGGCCCGACGGCCCGGCGCCCGTCTCCGTCCACGGGTGGCGGTCGCTGCGCTGGCTGTCGCCGGGAGACGCCTGGCCCACGCCGAGCAGGTGCACCGGAGGTTGTCGCAGCGACCGGGCCCGCTCCGGCGACGTGACGACGACCGCCACCGCGCCGTTCGACACGAGGCAGCAGTCGTAGAGCCGAAGCGGCTCGGCGATGAACCGCGACGACTGATGGTCGTCGAGCGTCATGGGCGTGCGCATCTGCGCCCGGTCGTTCATGGCCGCCCATTGCCGCTGGGCCACGGCGATGGCGCCGAGCTGCTCGCTCGTCGTGCCGAACTGGTGCATGTGTCGGCGGGCGGCGAGGGCGTACATGGCGTTGGCGCCGTAGAGGCCGTAGGCGTTCCCCATGCCCGTCATGCCGGCCATGGGTCGCTGCACCGTGTACGACGCACCGGCCCCCTTGGCCGGCTGCAGCGGCGCATCGGCGTACACGAGCACGATCACGCTGGCCTGACCGTCGGCGATGGCCGCGGCCGCCTGCTGGAACATCGTGGCGGGCGTGCCGCCGAACGCGGTCATCGAGCACAGCAGCGACAGGTCCTGGAAGCCGAGCGCCTGCTGGAGCATCGGGCTCATCTCTGGGCTGTTGTTGGCGTGCACGAGCAGCCCGTCGACGTCGGCCTTGGCGAGCCCGGCGTCGTCGAGCGCCAGGCTGATGGCGTCGGCGGCGAAGCCCGTGGCCGTGCGGCCGTACACCTTGCCCATCTCGGTGATGCCCAACCCGACGATGGCGACGTTCCCCTTCACCCCCACGACCCGCATCCTCACAGGCCCGTCGACGACGGCGCCAGCGAGCGCTCGACGGGGGCGGCGCGGGACCGTGTAGAACATCTCCCATGGCCTGGCTCGTGTGCAACGCCCGCGTGCTGGCGTCGGCCGAGGTGGCGGACACCAAGGCCACGCGGTCGCGCGGCCTCCTCGGTCGGCGATCGCTCGACGGGGCCCTGGTCCTGCAGCCGTGCCGCTGGGTCCACACGCTGGGGATGAAGTTCCCCATCGATGTGGCCTTCCTCGACTCCGACGGCATGGTGGTGCGCATCTCCCGGATGCGGCGCCACCGCATGGGTCTGCCCGTGGCCCACGCACGCACCGTGATCGAGGCCGAGGCGGGCGCGTTCGGCCGGTGGGGCCTCCACGTGGGCGACGTCATCGAGATCCGGGAGTGACCGGCGCCCCGCCCGGTGCCGGCGTGGGGGGCGGGCGCCTCGTGCTCGTGGCCACCCCGATCGGCCACCTCGGTGACCTCTCGCCGCGGGCGGTGGCCGAGCTCGCCGCCGCCGCCGCGATCGTGTGCGAGGACACCCGGCGCACGGGGCGGCTGCTGGTGCACGCCGGGGTGACGGGCAAACGGCTGCTGGTGGCCAACGAGCACACCGAAGCGGCGTGCGCCGCCCAGGTGCGCGAGCTGCTCGACGCCGGCGCCTCCGTCGCGGTCGTGACCGACGCCGGGACCCCGGGCATCTCCGACCCCGGCGAGCGGCTGGTGCGCGCCGCCCTCGACGGCGGCCACCGGGTGGAGGCCGTGCCGGGCGCGTCGGCCGTCCTCGCCGCGCTCGTCGTGTCGGGGCTCCCCACCGACCGGTTCGTGATGGAGGGGTTCCTGCCCCGCAGCGGCGCCGACCGCGGCCGCCGGCTGGCGGAGGTGGCGGGCGAACACCGCACCGTCGTGCTGTACGAGGCTCCCCACCGTCTCGCCCGCACCCTGGGCGACCTCGCCGGGGCATGCGGAGCCGACCGCCCCGTGGCCGTGTGCCGGGAGCTGACGAAGATGCACGAGGAGACGTGGCGCGGCGTTCTCGGCGATGCCGTGACCCGGGCGAACGCCGCCGACCCGATCGGCGAGCACGTCATCGTGCTCGGTGGCGCACCCCGGGCCGCCGCCGCCACCGACGACGACCTGCGCCGGGCGTTGGCCGAGTCCCGGGCGGCCGGCCGGTCGGGTCGCGACGCCGTGGCCGAGGTGGCGGCCGCCTTCGGCGCACCACGCCGGCGGGTGTACGAGCTCGACCTCGAACGCCCGAGCGACCCACGACGCGGATGAGCGCCCCCACCGCGTCACACCCCGTGGCTATCTTGCCGACGTGACGTTGCCCACGCCCGTGCGCCCGTTGTGGAACCACCCGAGGGCCGCGGCGTTCTTCGACCTCGACCGCACCCTCATCTCGGGATCGTCGGCGTTCGTGTTCGGGGTGGCCGCCTGGCGCAACGACCTCGTGCCGACCTCCCAGTTCGCCCGAGACGCCTACGGGGCTCTGGCGTTCCGCCTGGCGGGGGCCACCGACGACACCGCCGACCAGGTGCGCGAGCGCATGCTCGGCGCCGTCGGCGGCGTCCGCCAGGCCGACCTGCTCGCGCTCAACGCCGTGGTGGTGCCCAAGCTGCTGGAACGGATCCGGCCCGAAGCCACCGCCTTGATCGAGATGCACCGCAAGGCGGGTCGCGACACCTACATCGTGTCGGCGTCGCCCCGAGAGATGGTCGAGGCCCTCGCCCAGTCGCTCGGCATGACCGGCGGCCTCGGCACCGTGGGAGAGGTGGCCGACGGCGTGTACACCGGTTCGCTCGTGGGCCCGTTCTGCTACGGCGCCGGCAAGGTCGAGGCCATCGAGGAGCTGGCCACCTGGGAGAACTACGACCTCGAGCGGTGCTACGCCTACTCGGACTCGGCCAGCGACCTGCCCATGCTCGAGGCCGTCGGGCACCCGGTGGCCGTCAACCCCGACGCGCCGTTGGCCCGGGCCGCCCGCCAACGGGGCTGGCCGGTGGTCATCTTCAGCCAGCGGACGAAACAGGTGGCCAAGCACACGTCCACGGCCGTCGGCGCGGTGGGCCTGGCCGGTGCGGCGTTCGCCGCCGGCCTCCGGGTCGGCAAAAGACGGTGAGATCGATGGCGCATGCCGGTAACGTGCCGGCCGTGACCGTGCCGACCGCCGCCCGCCGCCTCATGCGCCCCTTCCAGGGTCGCGGCGCGCACCCCGTCACCGGCTGAGCGAACCCGCTCGGCGCGCCGCCCGACCCGTTGCAAGAGCTGCACGGGGTGGGTCGGCGTCGCTGGCCTGCCTCCCGACCCGCCCGTTCCCGGTCCCAGAGGAGGAACCATGAGCCGCGACCCCCTAGCCTCGTCCGACGTGTCCCGCTTCTACGTGACCACGCCCATCTACTACGTGAACGCCGAGCCCCACCTCGGCCACGCCTACACCACGATCGTGGGCGACGCGCTGACGCGCTGGCACCGGCTGCTGGGCGAGGAGGTCACCTTCCTCACCGGCACCGACGAGCACGGCCTGAAGATCGCCCAGGCGGCCGAAGCGGCCGGCCTCACCCCGCAGGCCTTCGCCGACTCGATCGCTCCGAAGTTCCAGTCGGCGTGGGAGAAGCTCGACATCGCCAACGACGACTTCATCCGCACCACCGAGGCCCGGCACAAGGCCGCCGTGAGCAAGCTGCTGCAGGCCTGCTACGACGCCGGCGACATCGAGCTCGACGTGTACCGCGGCAAGTACTGCGTGGCGTGCGAGGAGTACTACACCGACGACGAACTGCTCCCCGGCGACCTGTGCCCCATCCACAAGCTCGTCGTCGACACGTTCGAGGAGGAGAACTACTTCTTCCGCCTGTCCCGCTTCCAGGATCGGCTCCTCGACTGGTACGCCGCCCACCCCGGCGCCATCGTGCCGGAGCACCGGGCCAACGAGGCGCTCGGCCTCATCCGGTCGGGCCTGCGCGACTTCTCGGTGAGCCGTACGTCGCTCTCGTGGGGCATCCCACTGCCGTGGAACCCCGAGCACGTCGCCTACGTGTGGTTCGACGCCCTCACGAACTACCTGTCGGCCGTGGGCTACGGGCGTGACGACG
>JANPGL010000767.1:0-5705 GCA_031423915.1 Actinomycetes bacterium
CCCGAGGTCGCCGAGCAGCTTGCCGGCCCACGCGCACAGCTCGTGGCTGGTCTCCACGACCCGCAGACCCTCCAGCGGCCCGCCCACTCAGATCACCCCGTCCGTGCGGAGCTGGTCGACCTCGGCCGCGCTCAGGCCGAGCAGGCCCGTGAGCACGGCGTCGTTGTCCTCGCCCAGCAGGGGAGCGGCGCGGCGCAGGTACCAGTCGGTGGCCGACAGGTGGGCCGGGTAGCCGTCGACGCGCACGTCGCCGTGGCGCGTGTGGGGCACCGTGGCCCACAGCCCGAAGCCCGACGTGTCGGGGTCCTCGTCGATGCGTTCGCGCTGGGTGGCGACGGGCGCCACCGGTACGCCCGCGACCCGCAGGACGTCGGCCAGCTCGGCCCGCGTGCGCGTGACGGTCCACGTGGCCACGAGGGCGTCGAGCCGGTCCTGCTCCGCCAGCCGGTCCGCCAGTGCGCGCCACGCCGGTGCGGCCGCCCACGGCTCGCCGATGGCGTCGGCGAGCGCGGCCCAGTCGGCATCGTCGCGACAGGCGAGCGCCACCCAGCGATCGTCGTCGCTCGTCGGGAAGACGCCGTGCGGCGCCATGGCGGGGCTCTGACTGCGGTTCGAGTCGGGCGAGCCGGGCCGGCGCAGGCGGCGGCCGTTGACGGTGGCGTCGAGCATGGCGGGCCCGTTCATCGCCGCGCCGGCCTCGGTGCACGACATGTCGATCCACTGCCCGACGCCGGTGCGCTGCCTGTGCCACAGCGCGGCGAGCAGGGCGATGCCCATGGCATAGGCACCGGTGTGGTCCATGTAGGAGTAGCCCCACCCGGCGGGCTCCCGGCCGGCGAGGCCCGACTGGAACGTGAGGCCGCTGACGGCCTGCGTGACCGGCCCCCACGACTTGAACGCGCCGTACGGACCCACCTGGCCGAAGCCGCAGTTCGACACGTAGATGATGTCGGGCTTCAGGGCCCGCAACTGCTCGTAGCCGAAGCCGAGCCGCCCCATGACCCCGGCGGCGAAGTTCTCGGTGACTGCGTCGGAACGCTTGACGATCTCGGCCAACAGCTCTTTGCCCCGGGCCGTGCGCAGGTCGAGCGTGACGCCGAGCTTGTTCACGTTGTGGTTGTTGAACCCGGTACCACCCTCGTGGCTGCTGTCGCCCGGGAACTTGGGTGCCATCTGCCGGACGATGTCCCACAACCCTTTGGTGACCGGGTCCTCGATGCGGATGACCTCGGCGCCGAAGGCGGCGAGCACCCGCGTGGCACCGGCGCCTGCCAGCTGCCCGGACAGGTCGCAGATGCGGATGTGGCCGAGTGCGGCCGGTCGGTCGGTGTGCGCTCCCCAAGGCACGGGCTGATCATGACAGGTGCGGCCAGGTCGGCCCAACGTCGGCCCCAGGTCCCGAGCGTGGCGATGTGCGACGATGGGGATTCCTCAGGGCTGGAGGGATACGAACGATGGCGAAGCGGGCAACCGGCGGGCCAGGGCGACCCGACTGGAGCGACACGGTGGGTCGCGCTGCCGCTCGGCAGAAGGCGCTGCGGTGTCTCGCCGCCGATGTCGGGGTCCTCGTCCACGGCGAGGCCGGCATCGGCAAGAGCCGCTTCGCCGACGCCCTCGTGGGTGAGCTGGCCAGCGACGGGCGTCAGGTCCTGCACGTGCGAGCGACCACCTCGTCGCGCGAAGTTCCACTCGGCGTGTTCTCGTCGCTCCTGTCGGACCTGCCGGCCCGGGCCCAACCGGCCGAACTGGTGCACCACCTGCGGATGACGCTCGCTCGTCAAGCCGCACAGGCCCCACTCGTGCTCGCCGTCGACGACGTGCACCTCCTCGACGATTCGTCGGCCACGTTGCTGCACCAGGTGGCCCGCAGCCGAGTGGCGTCGGTCGTGCTGACGTACCGCGACGGCGAGGAACTACCCGGTGGCATCGAGGCGCTGCGCCAGGACGGCATCATCGCCGACCTCCGCCTCGACAAGCTCGAAGCCGACGACGCCCGCACGGTCGTGCGTCGGATGGCCCCCGGGATGTCGGATCGTGACGTCACCGAGATCTGCCGGGCGGCGGAGGGCGTGCCGCTGTTCCTCGTGTCGCTCGTCAGCGACGCGCTCGAGACCGAAGCGGACGCCGGTGTGGCGGCGCGTTCGGGGCTGATCGACGTGGTCAACGGGCGCCTGGGACGCCTCGACGACGACCAGCGTCGGGCGCTCGAGCTGGTGTCGCTGGCCGAGCCGCTCGAGCTCGGCCTGGCGGAGCGGGTCGCGTCGTCGTCCACGCTCGTGGCGCTGGAGAAGCGGGGCCTGCTGCGCGTCGATGTCGACGGCATGCGCGAGTCGGTGCGGCTGTCGCACCCGCTCTACAGCGAAGGCCTGCTGCGCGCCCTGCCACCGCTGCGCCGCCGGGTGCACCTGCGTGACCTGGCCGAGCAGCGGCGCGGCTTCGCCCCGGCGCGTCGCCCGCACGACCTGCTGCGGTTGGTGCTGTGGCAGCTCGACGGCGGCGACGAGGTCGAGGTCGAGGTCGAGGCGCTCGTGGGCGCCGCCAGCGCGGCGGCGGCCTTCGGTGGCGCGGCGGTGGCCCTGCGTCTGGCCCGCCTGGCGTGGGACCGGCACCCCAACGACCTGACCGGTGGGCTGTATGCGGTGGCGTTGCTGGCGGCGGGTCACCCGGTCGAGGTCGACGCGCACTGCCGGCAGTTGGCGCTGCCGGCCGAGGACGGGCACCGGACGAACCTGGCGGTCACGTGGTCGGTGGCCCTCTGGGCCGGCATGGGCGACGCGGCCGCGGCGATGGCGGTCATCGAGCGCTTCCGCCAGCTCGTCGGCCCCGCGGGCCGCCACGAGCTCGACACCATCGAGGTGATGATCCGCTTCTACACGGGCCACGTGGCATCGGCCGTCGACGTCGTCGACCGGCTCCTGTCCGAGCCCGACCTGTCGCCGCGTGCGCGGGAGTGGGCGTTGTTCCCCGGCGTCATGGCGTTGGCCGCCAACGGGCGCACCGAGGACGCGCTGCGCCTCGGTGTGGAGGCGCGCGTGATGGCCCCCCGGTTCGCCACGGAGATCGCCATGGCGTCCACACAGGCCTGGTGCGTGTGGGGCAATGCCGCCCGGCTGCGCGGCGACGTGGACTCGGGCGTCGCCGACCTGAAGGAGCATATCGGCCATGCCCGCCTCCGCTTCGACGTGGTGAGCACCGAGATCCTCAGCGTCACGCTCGGCCTCGCGCTGCACCAGCAGGGCCAGCTGGCCGCCGCCGCCGAGGCGTTCGCCCAGCTGCAGCCTTCGCCCGATCTGTTCTTGCTCAGCTGGCTGCCGTATGCGCAGGCGTGGCGGGCGAGCTGCCTGGCCCGACTCGGCCGGCTCGACGACGCCCGAGCTCTGCTCGAGTCGGAACCCAGCGGTGGCGACGACGCCATGCACCGCGTCGAGGCGGCCATGGCCGCGGCCGAGGTGGTGGCCTGCACCGGTGACCGTCGTGGCGCGGCCAGCCGATTGGACGTCGCGGCGCGCCGGGCCGAGCCGCTCGGGCAGATCGCCGTGGCCCTGTCGGCGCGCTTCCGGGCGCTGTCGCTCGATCCGTCGGTCGAGCGGGCCGAGGCCGTGCTGGCGCTGTTGCCCTGCCACGACGGCATGCGAGCCCACGCCATGGGCGAGGCGGCCCGGGGCGCGCGCGACGGTGACGTCGACGCCGTCGCCACGGTCGCGGCGCGGGCCGAGGCCGGCGGCCTGGGGCTCGTGGCGCTCGACGCCTGGGAGCTGGCCGTCCAACTGACGGGCCAGACCGGTTCGTCGGCGCAGGCCACCCGGGTCCGTCAGCGCGCTGACGCGCACCGGGTCCGGCTGCACCTGAAGGCCCCGGTGGCGGTCAGCGTGGCGGTGCTCACCGACCGCGAGCGGCAGGTGGCCGAGCGGGCCGCCGTGGGGCAGCAGGACAAGGAGATCGCGGACGCCCTCGCCATCTCGGTTCGCACCGTCCACGCCCACCTCCGTGCCGTGTACACGAAGCTGGCCGTCGACGGCCGGGCGGACCTTCGGGGCCACCCGATGCTGGGGGGTCCCGGTCACGAGCCGACCGCCGGAGGTCGTTAGCACTCGCCGGTTCCGTTTGCTAACGCCGGTCGCCGTCGCGTACCATTAGCAGTCGATAGCCAAGAGTGCTAATGCCAACGGAGGCCCTGCACAATGAAGCTCAAGCCGCTGGATGACCGCATCGTCGTCAAGGCCAACGAGGCCGAGGAGCGCACTGCGTCCGGTCTCGTGATCCCCGACACCGCCAAGGAGAAGCCCCAGCAGGGCTCCGTCCTGGCCGTCGGGCCCGGCCGTCGTTCGGAGCAGTCGGGCAACCTGATCCCGCTCGACGTCGCCGTCGGCGACACCGTCGTGTACTCGAAGTACGGCGGCACCGAGATCACGATCGACGGTGAGGATCTGCTGATCCTCACCAGCCGTGACGTTCTCGCCATCGTGGGCAAGTGAGGCACTGACCCACATGGCAAAGATGCTCAAGTTCGACGAGGACGCCCGACGCGCCCTCGAGGCCGGCGTGAACAAGCTGGCCAACGCCGTGAAGGTGACGCTCGGCCCGAAGGGCCGCAACGTCGTCCTCGAGAAGAAGTTCGGCGCACCCACCATCACCA
This sequence comes from Actinomycetes bacterium, assembly GCA_031423915.1. Taxonomy (GTDB): domain Bacteria; phylum Actinomycetota; class Acidimicrobiia; order Acidimicrobiales; family Ilumatobacteraceae; genus JANMAT01. The sequence continues at coordinate 4,637 of JANPGL010000767.1, forward strand.
ACGACGGTGTGTCGATCGCCAAGGAAGTCGAGCTCGAGGACCCCTTCGAGAACATGGGCGCCAAGCTCGTGTACGAAGTGGCGAACAAGACCAACGACATCGCCGGTGACGGCACCACGACCGCCACGGTCCTGGCCCAGGCGCTGGTGCGCGAGGGCCTCCGTTCGGTGGCCGCGGGCGCCAACCCGATGGGCCTGAAGCGCGGCATCGACAAGGCCGTCGCGGCCGCCGTCGAGTCGATCAAGGCGCAGTCGAAGACGATCGAGGACAAGTCGGAGATCGCCCAGGTGGCCACCATCTCGGCCGCCGATTCGTCGATCGGCTCGGTCATCGCCGACGCCATCGACAAGGTCGGCAAGGACGGCGTCGTCACGGTCGAGGAGTCGAACACGTTCGGCACCGAGCTCGACTTCGTGGAAGGCATGCAGTTCGACAAGGGCTACCTGTCGCCCTACTTCGTGACCGACGCCGAGCGCCAGGAAGCGATCCTCGAGAACCCGTACATCCTGCTGCACAACGGCAAGATCTCGTCGGTCCAGTCGATCCTCCCGTTGCTCGAGAAGGTCATGCAGGGCGGGCGTCCGCTGCTCATCATCGCCGAAGACGTCGAGGGCGAGGCCCTGGCGACGCTCGTGGTGAACAAGATCCGCGGCACGTTCAACTCGGCGTCGGTCAAGGCGCCCGGCTTCGGCGACCGCCGCAAGGCGATGCTGCAGGACATGGCCGTCCTCACCGGTGGCCAGGTCATCAGCGAGGAGGTCGGCCTCAAGCTCGACAACGCCACGCTCGACCTGCTCGGCAGCGCCGCCAAGGTGATCATCACCAAGGACGAGACGACCATCGTCGACGGTGCCGGTTCGGACGACGACGTCAAGGGCCGCATCAACCAGCTCAAGGCCGAGATCGAGAACACCGACTCGGACTGGGACCGGGAGAAGCTCCAGGAGCGCCTGGCCAAGCTGGCCGGCGGCGTGGCCGTCATCAAGGTCGGCGCCGCCACCGAGGTGGAGCTCAAGGAGAAGAAGCACCGCATCGAGGACGCCATCTCGGCGACCCGCGCGGCCATCGA
>JANPGL010000768.1:0-5287 GCA_031423915.1 Actinomycetes bacterium
GCGCTCGACGACGTGAACCTGCACCGGTTCCTCAGCCTGGTCGACGAGTTCCGGCGCGAGGCCCAGCTGCTGATCGTGTCGCACCAGAAGCGCACCATGGAGGCCGCCGACTGCCTGTTCGGCGTGACGATGCAGCCGGGCGGTTCGTCGCGCGTGGTGTCCGAGAAGGTGAAGTCCCGCACCGAGGTGTAGCCGTCTGCGGGGCGAGGGCGGCCTGACGGGCGGGCACGGCGGGAACCGCCGCAGGGGTGGCCGATAGGGTGCACCCACGATGCCCACCGTGCTCCTCATCCTCCTCGCCGTCGGGATCGTGTTCGGTCTCGGCGTCGTCATCGTCGGCCGCCTCGGCGATCGCCGCCCGAAGGTCGACCTGGAACCGCCGGCCCGCCCGGCGGTCTCCCAGCGCCCGATCGCCACCCGCGCGGCCCCGCCGACGGAGGTGCCACCCGAGACCCGCGCCGAGATCGACGAGGCCATGGCCGGCGTCGTCATCGACGAGGACGAGCTGGCGGCCGAAGCCGAAGCCGCTGAGCTCGAGGACGACCTCGTGGCAGCCGAGCAGGACGACGACGGCGGCCCGGTCGAGCTGCTCGAGCGGCCCCGCCTGCGGGACCGGCTCGGCAAAGCGCGCTCGTCGCTGGCGGCGGCCTTCAGCGGCGTGCGGGGCCGGGCCGGCATCACCGAGGAGAGCTGGGAAGACCTCGAGGAGGCCCTGCTGCGGGCCGACGTCGGCCTGAAGGTCACGACCGACCTGCTCGACGGCTTGCGCGGCCAGGTGAAGGCCAAGGTGATCACCACCCCCGACGAGCTGCTCGATGCGCTCAAGGCCGAGATGAAGAGCCAGCTGGGTGGCATGGACCGGGCGCTCCACCTCGGCGAGGGCGACGGGCCCGACGTGTGGCTGTTCGTCGGCGTGAACGGCGTGGGCAAGACGACGACGATCGGCAAGGTGGCGGCCCAGCAGGTGGCCGAGGGCCGCACGGTGGTCATGGCGGCCGGCGACACCTTCCGCGCCGCGGCGGCGGAGCAGCTGACCGCGTGGGCCGAGCGGTCGGGCGCCGACATCGTCCGGGGCAACGAAGGCGGCGACCCGTCGGCCGTCATCTTCGATGCGGTCGAGCGCGCCGATGCCCGGCGGTACGACCTGGTGCTGGGCGACACCGCCGGCCGCCTCCACACCAAGACGAACCTGATGGAGGAGCTGCGCAAGGTGCGCCGCGTCGCCGAGAAGGGGACCGGCCGGGTCAGCGAGGTGCTCCTCGTGATCGACGCCACGACGGGCCAGAACGGCATGGCCCAGGCCCGCGAGTTCACCGAGGCCACCTCGGTCACCGGGGTGGTGCTCACCAAGCTCGACGGGTCGGCCAAGGGGGGCATCGTGTTCCCCATCCAGACCGAGCTGGGCATCCCCGTGAAGCTGGTGGGTCTGGGCGAGACGATCGGCGACCTGGTGGCCTTCGACGCCGACGAGTTCGTCGACGCCCTTTTCGCCTGATCCACGGCATCCTGGGAACCGGCGGCCGATCGGTCGCCGTCGAAGGGACATGACGATGCGATCCCCCCACCGCGCCGGCCTCGTCGCGGCCGCGCTCGCCGCCACCCTGCTCGTCGCCGCGTGCGGCAGCTCTGCTGGCACCGAATCCTCGGCGAAGCCCCCCGCCCGCATCCGCATCACCGGTGTCGGGTCCTACGGAGCCGGGGCGAGGGCCACGGCGGCCGGAGCGCCCGAGGCGTCCGACCCCAAGTCGGCCGGTGGTGTGATGCCGTCGATCGGCGTCGGACCGACCGAGTTCGTGGTCGAGGGCACCCTGGCGACCCTCGACGGTGACGCCCAGGCGTGGCACTACGCGGCCGTGAACGGTGTGAAGGCGGCCGACGTGGCCAAGCTGGCGAAGCAACTCGGTGTGGCGGGCGACGTCCGTGACGTGCCCGCCGAGGACGGCGGTGGCTGGCGGGTCGGGTCGACGGACTTCACGGCTCCCTGGTTGTCGGTCGAACGGTCGGGCATGGGCAGCTGGTACTACGACGCCGCGGCCTACAGCAGCATCAAGGTGGCGTGCGCGCCAGTCACGAACGGCGAGGCGGAGCAGGCCCCCGTGCCGGCGTCGGACCCGGCCAAGGATGCCGCCAGCCCGACCACGGCGCCTCCTGGCGCCACGCCGCCCGACGGGGGAGGGTCGGGCTCGTCGCCGGCCGCCGACTGCCCGGCGCCCACGCCGCCGGCCAACGTCCCCTCGGCCGACGAGGCGAAGGCCAAGGCCATGACGCTGGCGAAGCAGCTGGGCGTCTCGCCCCAGGACGCCGACGTCCGGGTCGACGGCGACGAGTGGGGCCGCTACGTCACGTGGAGCGTGCGCCTCGGGGGCGTGCCCAGCGGCGCAACCTGGTCGGCGGCCTACGGTGGCGAGGGCGTCCTGCTGAGTGCGTCCGGTGCGCTGGCGACCCCGGAGCAGGCCGCGACCTACCCGCGCATCGGCACCTCGGCCGCGCTCGAGCTGCTCCGCACCGGACGGGCCTGGGGCTCGCCGGTCGCGATGGACACGGTCGGGGGCGGATCGGCCACCGTCTCGGGTGGTGCGTCGGGCTCGGCGACGGCTTCGCCCGGCATCCCGGACGCACCGGTGGCGGCCCCGTCGCCCGCCATGACGTCGGGGGCCGAGGGGCGGTCGGGCCCGGACGCGCCGGCGTGCCCGGACACCGGGTCCGCCACGGGCGCCTGCACACCGCCCGATTTCGTGCCCGCGCAGCCGGTCACGGTGACCATCAGCGGTGTCGAGGCCACGTTGTACCTGCTCTGGGGGGCCGACGGCGACGTCTGGCTCGTGCCCGGCTACCGGTTCACCGGCCCGACAGGCGAGGTGGCCGTCGTGCCGGCGATCGACGAGTCGTACGTCGAGCAGGTCGCGCCGGCCGACGGGACCGCCGTCGCCAAGGGCCGGGGCGCGGTCGACGTGCCGCCGGCGGCGACCGAGACGGCGCCGGCGAAGCCCTGACCGGCTCGGCCGTGGGCTGGGGATCCGGCCGCTGGGTCGGCTAACCTTGCACCCCGCATGTTCGACACGCTCAGCGACCGGTTCGAGGGCATCTTCCGCAAGCTTCGCGGCAAGGGTCGCCTCTCGGAGGCCGACGTCGACGAGGTGCTCAAGGAGATACGAGCCGCACTCCTCGACGCCGACGTCAACGTCTCGGTGGTGCGCGGGGTCGTAGCCCGCATCCGTGAGGCCACCATCGGTCTCGAGGCCTCCAAGGCGCTCAATCCGGCGCAGCAGGTCCTCAAGGCGGTCGACACCGAGCTGACCCGCATCCTGGGCGGCGAGACGCTCAAGATCGCCTACGCCTCGAAGCCGCCCACGGTCGTGCTCATGGCCGGCCTGCAGGGCTCGGGCAAGACGACCAACTCGGCCAAGCTGGCCCGCTGGTTCCGCAGCCAGGGCCGCAACCCGCTGCTCGTGGGCGCCGACCTCCAGCGTCCGGCCGCCGTCGACCAGCTCCGCACCCTCGGCCGCCAGATCGACGTGCCGGTCTTCTCGGACGACGACGCCGCCCGCTCGGGCAAGGGCGATCCGGTGTTCGTGTCGGCCCGCGGCATCGACGAGGCCCGCCGGCTCGGCAAGGACGTCGTCATCGTCGACACGGCCGGCCGACTGGCCATCGACGCCGAGATGATGGACCAGGTCCGTCGCATCTCGGCGACCGTGAAGCCCGACTACACCTTCCTGGTCATCGACGCCATGACCGGGCAGGACGCGGTCACCACGGCCGAGGCGTTCCACCAGGCGCTCGAGCTCGACGCGGTCATCCTCTCCAAGCTCGACGGCGACGCCCGCGGCGGCGCCGCCTTGAGCGTGAAGGAGGTGATCGGTCGCCCGATCGCGTTCGCCTCCACCGGCGAGAAGCTCGACGCGTTCGAGCAGTTCCACCCCGACCGCATGGCCGAGCGCATCCTCGGCATGGGCGACATCCGCAGCCTCGTCGAGCAGGCCGAGCGGGTCTACGACAAGGGCCAGGCGGAGAAGGCGGCCAAGAACCTCCTCGAGGGCCAGTTCACGCTCGACGACTTCCTCGAGCAGCTGAACCAGATCCGCAAGATGGGATCGCTCCAGAGCCTCATGGGCATGCTCCCGGGCGTGCCCAAGGAGATCAAGAACACCAAGATCGACGACGGCGAGATCAACCGGGTCGAGGCCATCGTCCACTCGATGACCAAGGCCGAGCGGACCAAGCCCGAGATGATCGACGGCAGCCGCCGGGCCCGCATCGCGGCCGGTAGCGGCACCACCGTCGGAGAGGTGTCGCGCCTCGTCAAGCAGTTCGGCGAGATGCAGCGCATGATGAAGAAGATGGGCGGGATGGCCGGCGGCAAGAAGGGCAAGCGCCGCGCCGGCATGGGCCTTCCCCCGGGCTTCGGCCTGCCCAACTGAACGTTCGACCACCAGCACCCAGAAGCCACCAGCACCCAGAAGAGAGACAGACCAATGGCAGTGAAGCTCCGCCTCATGCGGTTCGGGAAGACCAAGCAGCCGACGTACCGCGTCGTGGCTGCCGACAGCCGCTCGCCTCGTGACGGCCGGTTCATCGAGATCGTGGGCCAGTACAACCCGCGCAACGAGCCGTCGATCGTGAACATCGACAACGCCAAGGCCGTCAAGTGGCTGCAGAACGGCGCTCAGCCCACCGAGCGCGTCCAGAAGCTGCTCCAGATCTCCGGTGCTTGGGCGGAGTTCACCGCCTCCAAGAAGTGAGCGACAGCGAAGCTCCCGTCGCCACCGAGGTGCTGGAGCTCCTCGTCCGGGCGCTGGTCGACGACCCGGAGTCGGTGCAGGTCGAGCCGCAGCCGGGTGCCGGACGCCGTCGCAACCTGCTGCTCGAGGTTCGCACCGGCCCCGGCGACATGGGCCGTGTCATCGGCCGTCGCGGCAAGACGGCGCAGGCCATCCGCGCCGTCGTGCGCGCCGCGGCCACGCGTGACGGCGCCGACGTCGACGTCGACTTCGTCGATTGACGGAGCGGATGCTCGAGGTCGGGCGCATCACCAAGCCCCACGGCATCAAGGGTGAGGTGCAGGTCGACCTCGTGACCGACCGCCGCGAGCGGGTGGCACCCGGTTCGGTGCTGGAGAGCGACAAGGGTCCGCTGGTGGTCACTTCGTCGCGCCCGCACCAGGGCAAGTGGCTGGTGGTGTTCGAGGGCTACGCCGACCGAACGTCGGCCGAGCGCCTGGCCGGGCTGGTGCTCCGGGCCGAAGGGATCGAGGATCCCGACGCGCTGTGGGTCGACGACCTCATCG
>JANPGL010000769.1:0-2574 GCA_031423915.1 Actinomycetes bacterium
GGTGCCGGCGGGCACCGTCGTCACGCTCGACCTGGCGGGTAAGGCGCCGGCGGGTGCCACGTCGGCGGTGCTCAACCTCACGTCGACCGAGTCGGAGGGCCCCGGCTACGTCACCGCCTTCCCGTGCGGCGGCGAGCGGCCGTTGGCCTCGAACCTCAACGTCAACACGAACGACACCCGCCCGAACCAGGCCGTGGTGGCGCTCGGCACCAACGGCACCGTGTGCCTGTACGTCTTCACGCCCATGCACCTCGTGTCCGACCTGCTCGGGTGGTACGGCACCAGCGGCGTGAAGATGGCCACGCAGGCGCCCGAGCGAGTGCTCGACACGCGCGACGGCACGGGCGGGGCCACGACCCTCGGCGCCGGCGGCGTGGTCGAGCTCGACCTGTCGGCCCAGGCGCCGTCGGGCTCGTCGGGCGTGGTGCTCAACGTGACCGGTGTCGAGCCGTCGACCGACAGCTACGTGACCGTGTACCCGTGCGGCATCGCCCGCCCGCTGGCCTCGAACCTCAACCTGCCGCCACGGGCCATCCGGCCCAACCTGGTGACGGTGCCGCTCGGCGTGGGCGGCAAGGTGTGCCTGTTCTCCCAGGCGCCCATCGACCTGGTGGCCGACCTCGCCGGCTGGGCCGTCGCCGTCGCCTGACCCGACCCGACGCGGGTACCCGGTGGCGAGGGTCGCCACCCGGTACCGTGTCGCCTCGTGCCCGAGCCGTCGCCCGAAGCCGTCGCCCGCCATCCGCATCTGGCGGAGCCTCGGCGACCGGGCACGGTCCGTGTCGACCTGCACAGCCACACCATGTGGTCGGGCGACTCCACCACCACGCCCGACGAGGTGTTCCACGCCGTCGAGGCGTCGGGCATCGACGTGCTGTGCATCACCGACCACCACGCGATCGTCGGCGCCCACGAGCTGGCCGATTGGCTGCCGTGCCGGGTGGTGGTGGGCGAGGAGATGCGCACCCACGCCGGCGAGATCATCGGGTTGTTCCTGACCGAACGCATCCCCGTGGGCCTCTCGCCCCGTGACACCGCCAACGCCGTGCTGGCCCAGGGCGGTGTGGTCTACGTGCCGCACCCGTTCGACCCCAAGCGCCGCAACCTGTCGACCCCCGCCCTCGACGACCTCGTCGGCCAGGGCCTCGTGCACGCGCTCGAGGTGCACAACGCCAAGACCGACGACGAGGAGCTGAACCAGCGGGCCGTCGACTACGCGGCGCGCCACGGCCTGCTGGCCGGCGCGGGCAGCGACGCCCACGTGCCCGACGCCATCGGCGCGGCGTACCTCGAGATGCCCGACTTCGACCACACCGACCCCGCGGCCTTCCTGGTGTCGTTGGCCCAGGCGACCGTGGTGGGCCACCACTTCGACGCGCCGCGTCCGTGGCGGCCGCGCATCGTGCCGTCGACCGGCCCCACCGTCTGACCCGGGCATCCCGCTCAGCCCATAGAACGAGAGTGACATGCCGATCCTCCACGCCATCATCCTGGGCATCACCCAGGGCCTCTCCGAGTTCCTCCCCATCTCGTCGTCGGGCCACCTGCTCCTCGTGCCGTGGCTCCTGAAGTGGAACGACTTCGACGGGCGCGAGTCGTTCCAGAAGGCGTTCGACGTGGCGCTGCACCTCGGCACGCTGGTGGCCGTCGTCGCCTACTTCCGCAAGGACCTGTTCGTCTTCATCCGCGACGGCCTTCGGGCCGTGTTCAAGCGCTCCGAGCGCGCCACGCCGCAGGGCAAGCTGGCCTGGCTGTTCGTGCTCGGCTCGGTGCCGGCCGCACTGGCCGGCGCGGTGGGCGAGAAGTTCATCGAGGACAAGCTGGGCAAGCCGCCGATCATCGCGCTGTCGCTGATCGTGTTCGGCCTGCTGCTCGGCTGGGCGGACCGCCTGGCCGGCAGGCGCACCGTCGACGAGTTCACGATGCGCGACAGCGTGATCGTCGGGGCCGCGCAGGTGCTGTCGCTCAACCCGGGCACGTCGCGCTCGGGCATCACGATGACGGCGGCGCGCACGCTCGGCTTCTCGCGCGACGGTGCGGCGCGCATCTCGTTCCTGCTGGCGGTCCCCGTGACGGCCGGCGCGGTGGCGTTCAAGATGCTGAAGCTCGCCGGCGACGGCATCCCGCCGGGCTTCGGCGGCGCGATGGTGGCCGGCATCATCACGTCGGGCATCGCGGGGTGGCTGGCCGTGTGGGGAACGCTGCGCCTCGTCCGCACGCGCAGCTTCACGCCGTTCGTGATCTACCGCGTCGCGGCCGGCCTCCTCGTGCTTGCCGTGTGGGCCGCCCGCCGCTGAGCCCGACCTCGGTGACCGGCCGACGGCGTCAGCCGCTGAGCACCACGACCACGCGGCCGTCGGCCAGTGCCCGGGCCAGCGCACCGAGCGCGGCGCCGTCGACGCTCACCTCGATGGCCTCGTCGCCGACGCGCACGACCACGGCCCCGTCGGCCACCGCATCGCCTGCCGCGTCGAGCACGTCGACCCGGTCGCCCGCGGCGAGGGCCAGGCCGCCGGGGCGGGGCAGCGCGGCGACGCGCCGGCCGTCGGCCACGCCCCGGGCCGTCGCCGTGCC